>CAYFJU010000120.1:0-2579 GCA_964343505.1 uncultured bacterium | reverse complement strand
CCCTACAGTCCAAATCAATAAGAAAATAAACTATTGCAACATAATACATACTGAGTCACGATTTATCGGGGGTGAAGCTTGCCTGCCGGTAGGCTGGCATCTCAAGCAAAAATTAACCATAAAACGAATACTTGAGATATTTCGTCCGTTACCCTTCGACCAGCCCGCTCCCAAAGGGCTGGCAGGCAAGCTCAGGGTAACGGGACTCAGGATGGCGTTATTATTTTTATTATCTTCCGTAGGCAATTCCCAATCCTACTGGGTGCGTTACGGCTGGCAGGCCTTTAACAGTGCCGGAGACGCACGAATCCTATCTTTAGGTGGTGCTGCTGTCACCGATTACGGCACATCTGTATCGCCATTGTTTAACCCCGCCGCCAGTGGAAAAGTTGGCGTTCATAATTTTAACTACACCCACCAAAGCCGCCTCGCGGGTATGATCAACAGTGACCTTTTGGGATTTCCTATAAAGAATTTTTCACGGCCTCTGAACCTGATCATTATCCATGAAGGGATTGATCAAATCCCCGATACAAGGAATATTCTTTTGGATTTTGGATTAGACGGCGTCCCGGGGACAGGCGATACAGGGGAAGGGAACGGCACCTTAGATGAAGGAGAGCGGTTAGATGAAAGTAAACTGAAGTACTTTTCTCAACGTCAGTTTGGGCTCCATCTCAGCACATCTTGGAAGAAAGATCAATTTGAGGTCGGGTTGGCCCTGAAATCGTTATATCATACCCTGGGTGAATTTTCCGGGACGGGGGTCGGACTGGATTTTGGCATTTTAGTTTCACCTTGGGAGAATGGCCGATTGGGACTTACCATCCGGGATGCAACCACCAGTTGGCAGGTTTGGGACAACGGAACCGTTGAACGATTCAAGCCGACGGTGATTACAGGTGTATCTCACACCCATCGCTTTGCTAATGCACCCTTAGCAGTTACCGGAATGGGGAATGTGGTCTGGGACGCGGCTGGAAAAGCATTGGATGATGATTTTAACCTGGGGAACCATGGGGGACGATTCCTGCTCGGTTTTAACGTAGTATATGATCATAAGATCGCCGTTCGACTCGGTCGCGATGCCACGGGATCAACCACAGCCGGGATTGGCCTGAGCTGGGAGAATATGTCACTGGATTATGCCTTTTTGAATGAACCATCCGGTTCAGGTCTTGGTGTCACCCATTTGGTGTCTCTGGCGGTGAATTCAGACTGGATCAGGAATTATATTGAAAAATTATGATTGTATAGACGTATCGCTATGCGTCTCTACGACAATTTTGCACAGCGAATTAATAAGGATTTTGTGATCGCATCTTCCCGAAGGTGACGAATCTTTACATAGTCCGGATCACTGGCAAATGATGTAAATGTATTCCAGTCGGGCCATTCAACAAAAAAAATCATATCGGCGTCAAATTCACCTATGATTTCCTGTTGAGGTAGGTATAAGTCTGTAGCTGGTTTCCCGCCATATTTAGCCACAATGGGTCCGGCAGCTTTCAGGTACTGTTTATATGACTCAAATCCACCATCCGGTTTGAACCAGAGAGCGTTTAGCATATAAAAGGCTTGTTGATCTGACATGTGTTTCACTCCATTATTAGAGCAGAGACGCATTGCAATGCGGCTCTACAAAAACTGTAATTACGATACAAATTTAACGACTACATGTTTAATTTCCGCATGAGCCAATCTGGGGCATGTTTCATCAATGGCACCATAAAAAAGCGCATTTGCCACGGGAAAATGAATACCTTTTTCCGACCTTCTACGGCGCGAATGATCTTTTCTACCGCCACATCCGTTTCCATAAGAAAGGGCATGGGAATATCATTTTGATCGGTCATTTCACTTTTGATGAATCCAGGACAAATAGCCGTGACTGAAATGCCATATTTATGGAGTGCCGACCCCCATCCCTGGCAAATATTCCGTACGGCAGCTTTAGAACCGCTATAGGCCGAATGGTGACCCAATCCACGGAAACTGGCCACAGAACTGACCACGGCAATCTTACCGAATTTTTGCTGTTTCAGTTGGGGGATGAAAGGCATCACTGTATTCGTGACACCCAAAATATTTATGCTTAAAATATGGTTCATGGTCTTGGAACTGCCGGAACTCAATTTGTCGGGGATGCCTACACCGGCATTGGCAAATATGGTATCGACCTCACCGGGGAGTGAAATATAGTCATCAATGGCGGATTTTAAAGCATTGGCGTTTAAGACATCCAAAGGATAATTCTTTCCATTGCCGCCCAGGTACCTGCATTTTGAGAGGACAGATTCAAGGCGATCTTCACGACGGGCTACGAGTCCTACGAAAAACCCTTTAACAGCGTAAGCATAGGCCAAATATTCACCGATGCCACTGCTCGCCCCTGTAATAAATACTTTCTTTTTCATAGTCCAATATACTAACCGCATTTTTTATTCAGAACCATGAAAGGGAAAACAAAAAGGAATTTTTTGGCAATATGAATGGGTCCAAACGACTGTTTATTTTGGAACACAAGTGTCTTCCCATAGACATGGTTTACAGTTTGAGTGTTTAAAGAAGCCCTGGAA
>CAYFJU010000119.1:0-2737 GCA_964343505.1 uncultured bacterium | reverse complement strand
CCTATTATCGGGGATTATCAGACCATTTTTAAAATTTTAACCGGACACTATTGGCTTTGGATATGAAAAAATTAAATCTCACTGCAGTCTTTCTGATCATTTCAATTAGTTCAGCCATCTTTGCACAAAAATCCCGCCCACGGGAAATGGGGCTTGAAATTGGTCTTTTTAAACCGGGAAAATGGAATGCCATCACTGATGTAGATGGCGTAACAGTTGGTCATGCAACTGTTACCCAAGGTGATAGTGTCCGAACCGGTGTTACCATCATCAAGCCCCATGACGGAAATTTATTCAATGAAAAAGTCATGGCTGCTGTTCATGTGACCAATGGATACGGCAAGGCTGTCGGCTTCACCCAGGTGGAAGAACTGGGGACCATTGAAACACCGATTGGCCTCACCAATACGCTGAATACTTTTTCTGTTGCCGATGATATTTTAGGCTACATGCTGGCGGTCCGCGGGCACAAAGGAACAGTCAACCCTGTTGTGGGGGAAACAAATGACGGCCGATTGAATGATATTGCCGGGCGCCATGTTCAGAATCATCATACATTGTCCGCTATTCGAAATGCGAAAAGCGGACATGTGGCCGAGGGATCGGTCGGAGCCGGGACCGGCACACGGGCATTGGGATTCAAAGGCGGGATTGGAACCGCTTCCCGTGTCCTCCCCAGGGAAGCGGGCGGATATACCGTAGGTGTTTTGGTCCAGACTAATTTCGGCGGATCGCTCATGATCAATGGCGCGCCTGTGGGACGGGAACTTAAGAAATCCCCTTTTGCTGAAAGTATCCCCTACGATGAGGATGAAGGCTCCTGTATGATTGTGATTGCTACCGACGCGCCCCTGTCCAATCGCAATTTGAAACGTATGGCCAAGCGGGTGGACCATGCCTTTGGCCGTGTGGGTGCTTATTCCTCCAACGGCAGTGGTGATTATGCTATTATTTTTTCCACCCATCCCGCGAATAGGGTCACGGGCGGAACCGGTCAGTTTGGGGGTCCCAATGATATGGAAGTCACCAGAAAAGATATCCGCAACCGCAATATGAATGGCCTTTTTATGGCCACCGTGGAAGCAACGGAAGAAGCAATCATCAATTCGTTGTTTATGTCAGAAACTGTTTCAAGTAAATATGGAACCATAGAAGCGCTCCCGGTGCAGAAAACAATGGAAATCTTAAAGAAATACAAGGCGCTCAACTGGAACAAAAAACTGTATCCATGGAAAAAATGAAAATCGGTGTAAACGAATTTGTCCGTCGCCAAATCAAAGGATCGGGCAAAACCTATTCAAATTCCTTGACCTTTGAGGAAATTGCCGGAGATGCGGCTTATCAAATGGCGGATGGTCATTTTAAAGAAGGATACCGGGACGGAGTTCGAATTGTAGTAGGCAGTGCAGGTCTCGCTTGCCAGTTTGTGTGCCCTTTTGTAAAACTGGACGAGAATACCAAATTAGTTTCCAAGCTCGTTTGCAGGCGCCCTGAAGAAGAGCCCTACATTCAAAATCGCGCAAAATCCGGCACACTTATAAAGGCTGGCCGTGTAGAATATATTTTGTATCGGCATGATGTGTTAGCTGAAAATGATGAACATTCCACAAATGCAGAGTGGGAACTGATCAGTATCCATGCCATCCCGGAAGGGGTGGAGAAACTGCCCATGGGACCGGTGACCATGATGCGCAACCAATTAGAACTACCCGGTGGCACCAAGGCGTATTATTCACCGGAGGAATGGGCCGAAGCGGTGCGCTTCTGGCAGGAGTATGCGGCTTTGGATGATTCTTGATTGATACAACACTCGCGCCAAGAGTAATATTTATTTCAAAATTCTGTTGCAACCTCTAAACTGCACGAATTATTTACTAAATTTATGGATAATAGGACACAAAAAATTATCAAACGCTTACTGTGGGATTACCATATCAATCCAAACGACATGTTGAGCGTCATCCGGGGAGATAAAGAGAAATGTGCCCATTGGGATTATAATAAAATTCTTTTACGAATGCTGGAAAGATTAACTTGGTATGATTTATTATTTATGTTGGGAAAAGAAAAATTAAGGTGATTATGCATTTTTCGGACCAAGTGTTAAATTCACTTGGTTATGCTTGAAATTGTAGAAAAAATAATTCATGGAAAACAGTGTCCCAAATGTGGTAATGAAATGTTGTACAAGCTTAAAGACAATCGTTTTAAATGCAGCCTTTGTTTTTATAAATACAGTCCGGGCCCCATTGAAAAGGATCTTAAACTTTTGCATTACTTCAGTCTGAAGATTCCGGCCAATAAAGCCGTTAAAGATTTGGGATGGAGTTATCACAAAGTCAGAAATAATTACATGAATTATCGCCTTGAAATATTTGACTACCTGGCAGATGAGTATAGAAAGTTGTCTGGAGAAATTGAATGTGATGAGTCTTATTTTGGCGGTAAGAAGAAAGGGAATGAAATGATGAGCGCTTGCCTGCCGAAACGTGAGTGCAGGCAGGAAGCGAATCATTCCTAAATATTCGTCATCCCTAAGGGTGAATTGGAATGCAACAATTCATTTCCTCCCTGCGCTGCGTTGCATTCAGTTCAAGAATTAACCCTGCGAAGAAAAATACAAAAATGGCATTTGCGCCCATTCTGAATCCCGCAGTTTGGGTGGGTGGATCTCCAAATAATATAAGGGTCATGACTAGTTGAGCGGGTTATTTTGAAAGATTTTCAGCATAATTTG
>CAYFJU010000118.1:0-2746 GCA_964343505.1 uncultured bacterium | reverse complement strand
CACATAACTATTAGCCTTTTTGGAATTCAAATAGGTTGCTTCGTCATAAAGTTTTGTGGTGAGGTTTCCTTCATTATCCCGATACATTTTAATGCCTTCATGTCCCCTTCTGGAGCTAAACTCGTATCCGATAAAGTCTTTTTCAGCTTGCTTTTCACCTACTTTTATTAGAACAGTTTGCTGCGGATAAATCAAAAAGAAATACAGCATTTTCTCCTGCTCTTTTACGAATACCTTTTGGCAAAATAGCTTGTCTAACTCGGCTTGCTGTTGCGACTTGGATTTGTCTTTAAAGGCCTTTTTCGTTTTTAAGGACTTTATCTCGTTCAAGCCATCAAACCAAGATTGATAGTCTGAATACAACTCTTGTTTGCCGAAAGCGTCATTTGGTTTCTTCTTGACAAAACTGATGTAGTCCGTGAGTTGAATACCTTCAAAAACTTCTTCCACATATTTGCCAAACGCCTTATCAATGCCATTTACGGTTGCTTCTTTCGGCTTGTCGAAGAAGTTCTTAATTGACTGTTGAACTTTCTTCCATTCATTGTTGGTCTTACGCTCTAAGAAAAGGGTAACTGTATTTGTACCTGTGGCCATAAAGGTGTTAGAGCCGAATTCAGCTATGGCTTTGATGTTGAAATACTTCAAGATGATTTCCCGTGCATCCGTATAAATGCCAGAGTTGCTAAGAATTGAACTCGGAAGTATAACACCGGCCCAACCGCCTGGCTTCAATAGCTGTTTGGTTCTCTCAATAAACAGGCACTCGATTTCAGAACTGTCATCTGTCAGCCTTTTGTAGAGGTCAAATGATTCGTCACCATTTTTAAGTGTGTTTTTGAACGCTGAAACAGAGTATGGCGGATTGGCGACTAAAATGTCAAACTGGCCGTTATCCTTTTTGTCGTCTTTGTTTACCTCTTTGAGTTTACCTTTATAGTCGGTGCTTTTTTGAAAATGGTCTAAGCCATCTGCATGGATTACGTTTGCCAAACCGTCACCGTTGAGAAAGCAACTCACTTTAGCTGTCTTTACCAGCCTATAGTCTGCTTCTATTCCAAATATGTAGTCATAAGCCCAATCAAACGGGTTGATTTTCCAACTGTTCACATACCTTTTTACCGATGGCTTTTGCTGGGTTTCGTCAATGGTTTCGACTATACTTTGTATCTCGTCCATTGCTTCGGTAAGAAAGTGTCCACTTCCTGCTGCATAGTCAATAACGAAAGGCAAAAAGTAGGTTTCGTCATTCTCAATCTTGCGTTGGATGAGTTCGCGTATTGGCAAAGACGAGATAATGAATTTGGCAATGGGAACAGGTGTAAAAAACTGACCAGCTTCTTGCTTAATTCCTGTGCTTAACAATAGCTCAAAGAAGTCGCCTAAGAACTGTTGTTTGTGTCCGTAGCGAATTTGATAGGGTTGTAGCAATTCGACAACTTCCCGCACCACAACCGCATTTTCACGGAATGACTTTTCATCAAAAACTTCTTTGAACGCAAATTCAGGATTTTTCCGAAGGCGTAAATCCGAGAACATTTTAAGGATATGCTCTCTGTCAGCTTGGTCTAAGCGGATTAATTTGTCTGATACTTGACTTTGGTTGTAGTCGGTTACCTCTTTGGTCAGGTACTCTTTCATGCCCTGCTTGTACAAATCGTTCAAACGGTTTTGAAGCGACTCGTCCGTGTCATTCTCCAACCACTGAAACGCTAATTCTTCATTTTGCTTTCGGTCTTCATCAACGATTTTACACAGGAATAGATTGAAAATCTTATTAAAAGCATTGGGCTTGTCAGAAACTACATTGTGTCTGAGTATTTCAGCAAATTGATTGAATATTCTCCCGCTATCTTCTTCGGTGAGTTCTTTTAGTCGGCCTCTTGTCAGCGCCTTTATTTCTATGTCATAAGCACTCGCCCAATCTTCAAATATTCCATTGTCTTTGAAGTTCTTGTTCCAGTGGTCAAAGATTTCTTTCTGGTTGTCGAGTTCTTTCCATTGTTCGTCAACTTTAACAATGTCGTTAGTGAACTCAAGTCCTCCATTATTTACTCTGGAAGCATAAAGGCATAGGTATTGGGCTGCCTTGTCTTGTTGAAAGTAAGAGAAAAGTTGTCCGCCATCCCGTTGCATTTTTTTCAGCTCCTTGTTGTATTCGTCACCCCAAGTCTTGCATTCTATCATCAAGTAAGCCTTGTCCTTTTTGTCGAATATGAGAATGTCCAGCTTTCCCTTTTCTTTCCTACCCATTGGCCATTTATGTTCCAATGAGAGTTTGTCGGGAGAATAGCCTTTTTCCAATACTCTGTCGACACACTCTAATACAACGAAGTTCTCGCTGTTCTCGAAGTTACTTGTGGTCAGGTCGCCTAATTTGATTTTGGTTCCGTATTCAATTTTCTCTTTTTCAAAATTGATTTTCAGAACGTAGTCATTGTGTTGTGAGTAGCTCTTGTAATAAATGTCTTTGTCAGTCTCTTGCGGTTTGAACCCCAAGAGTCCTATTAGTTCTTTTATGTCGGCTTCTTTTATTTTCATTTTTCTCTTGTCGAAATAAATCGCTCAAATTTTGTCATTTCTGTCCGAGCGTTGGCAAAAAAACAAGTGTGTGGCAAGCCGAAGGGTCGGTTTGTGCGTTTGGGGCTTGACACTCTCTTGTTTTGCGCATCGGTCTTTTTTGCATTGGCTACAACGGGCGGTGGCTAAAGGCTGTGGCGAGGGAGAAGCCGTAGGCTTTGGAATC
>CAYFJU010000117.1:0-2754 GCA_964343505.1 uncultured bacterium | reverse complement strand
CACCTTTAATTTACGCACTTAAGGGGTGATTTTTTAATCAATATCGGAATTAGGGGTATAAGGCTGTAAAGGCGGTATTCTCGGATGAAGTGATGGTTCAGCGCTGTCAGTGGCATAAACGGGAAAATGTCCTGAAGTATCTGCCCAAAAACAAACAATCTGTATTCAAGAAAAAGATCCAGGATGCCTATAACAGTGATTCATATAAAGAAGCCAAAAACAAGCTGGAGTGCATCATAACAGATCTTGAGCCAATCAATCTGTCCGCCGCCCGGTCTATGGAAGAGGGGTTGGAAGAAACGCTGACGCTTCACAAACTGGAATAATGTTATATCTAAGACAGAATGATAAATGAAATGGGTGTCTTTAATGTTTCAAGTCTTTCACACACCGAAAGCCCATCATAGCCGATTGAATATCATCAATCGTCCCCACACGGGTATAATTTCGTTTTGGGTCTGTTCCAAAACTGCCCCCGCGAATAATACGGATACCGTTAATTCTGAAATCGGCATAAACCGGTTCTTTACCCGAAATCGGGTATTGGGGATAATAATCCCCAATCCATTCATAGACATTTCCGGTCATGTCGTGGAGCCCCAATGCATTGGGTTTCTTTTCCCCAACATAAAAAGAATATTCAAGGCTGTTTTCCACATGACGAGCATAATCATCAATCTCGCGGTAGTCGTTCGTCCCGGGCCACAATTCGTCTTTTCCGCCGCTCCTGGCGGCATATTCCCATTCTGCCTCTGTGGGCAGGCGATAGCCATAACATTCACAAAAGGCTTTCGCTTCATACCAGTTGATATTCACCACGGCCCGATCATTTCGATCATATCCCATATCATCAGGCAGAGGCATATTTTTCAGTTTTGCGAATGTATCATATTGGCGATAAGTGATTTCGTATTTTGACATGGCGAATGGCTTGATAGTCACTTCATGAAGGGGCAACGCATCCGTATCCTTCTGTTTATAAAAATCACCCATCATAAATGTACCTCCCGGGATATTGACAAATTCGATTGGTTCCAGTTTTTTACGAATTTGGGCTTCGCGGTAGGCAGTACAACAGACAATAAACCCGAATAGCAAAAATATGAATAATCTGTATTTCATTTTTTCTAGTGTAGAGACGTTGCATGCAACGTCTCTACGATTAATATTATTATATCCCCGCCAAATACGAATCCAGTGTTTCTTTCAGTTTTTCCCCACGCATATCTTTATTCATTTGTACAATCAAGCCTTCGGGGTTGACCAGAAACAGGTTGGGTAAAAAATATATGCCATAGTCCTTTGCAACCTTACTCTCATAGCCATCAGCAGAAAGTTGCACCCATTCCATTTCCCGTTTTTCTGTGTATTCTTTTAACACTTTCGGGTTCATATCAATGGCAATACTCACAAATTCTATTTTGGATTTATCCATAGATGCATAGATTTTTTTCATATTTGGTATTTCCGCCACGCAGGGACCGCAGCCTCTTCCCCAAAAATCCAGGAGGACAAATTTACCCTTATAATCTGAAAGCTGTACTTTTTTGCGAAAACGACTGTCTAAAGAAAATGCCGGCGCTACTTCCCCTTCCATGCCAGCCATCTTTAAACCATTTTTTCCGCTAAGTGCCGCATAAGAACCGGGTAAATCTGTGATGGCCCTGCCAAACCAAAGATTTCTTTTTTCTTTTAATTCCGGATAGCTTAAATAGTAGAATGGAATCAAACTGTATAATGACATTTTACTTCCGCCTGATCCATCCAAATCCACAAAACTTTGCAGGTATTCTGCTCGTTTTAGTACCGTTTCTTTTACCGCTTCCTTATCTGTTTTATCTTCTGGATATGGGATGGTTTTAGAAGCCTTTCTTTGAATCATATAAGCATTTAGAGGATGATTCAATAAAAAATAGGGGTCGTCAGCTAATTCCCAAAATTCATCAGGGATTGCAAAAACATCAGTATGCCGTATGAAATAGTTTTGAGCCGTGGATATCAAATATAAACTATCAATGTGACTTTCAGCTTGCCCTAAAATCACAGATACCCTTTCTTCCACTTGGGATACAATTTCCGTGTTAACTTCTTTGGTAACCGGATCTTTTATCATTGGAATTGTTTCCATCATCAATTGGGTAATTTGGGAAACACCTATGGGCACGGTAGCATTTTTAACATTGACTATATTCCCCGAACTGGCTCCCTCCCTGAACGGTTTATCATCAACCGAATACTTAATATGGGCTTCCCCATTTTGAACTTTAACGCGGTAGATATAATTCCCGGAACCGTCCACATCATCAATGGTGTCAAATGCGATGATGTTGTCAAAGCCGGCGAGCAATTGATACTTCAATGTTTTTTGATCCGTTTTAATGACGGCAGTCCATTCGTCCTCATCTTTAGTCAAGGGTATCCCTTTTTGCCGGCTAAAATTGTCCAATTCCGTTACAACAGTGATTTTAGACATATCCGGCACAGCATAGCGGTCAAGCGTTGCTTTTAATTCATATTCATCATGCTGCACTAAATCCAGGAAAACACCCTGCGGTTCATAATCGGGATGGGCGAAAATGAACTTATATTGATCTTTGTCTGCTATTTTTATTTTAAACTTTCCCGAATTGGAGACCTTCACCCGTTTGATTTCCGGCTCAACCAAATATTGTTTAAAATAAATGACCTCACTATTTTTAACAGACTTTTGATCTACAAGCGTCAATTTACCTTTCACCGTTGAGGTTGGCTGTT
>CAYFJU010000116.1:0-3040 GCA_964343505.1 uncultured bacterium | reverse complement strand
GGGTGAGTTTCGCCATTGGGCTTCGTCATTAACTGAAACAAACAAGGGATAAATATGGGATTCTTCGACTCATTATTTAGTAAAACAATCACGGTTCAATTAGCAGATGAAAACGGTAATCTTGTTGAAAGAAAGATTAGTAAAAAAATGTTCGATGAATTAGTTGCAAAAGGGCTAATCAAAGAAATTGATGCAGTTCAAGCTCACATTCTTGACCCGATGGAAGGATATTATGTATCAAATTGGGTTGTCGGTGAAGATATTGAACGAGAAACCGTCCAAAAGTTTGCTACTGATAATAAACAAGTTTATGTCTCAATAGCCTATGAGAAGGGTGAACCACAAACGTTGGTAATGAAAAAAGAAGTGTGGGATAAAGAAAAACAGTTATTTGATATGATTGAAAGCGGGCAGGATTACCAATCCGATATGGAATCTTTTCTAAGTGACCTTGAAAAGAAGGCAAAGCAAAAGAAGAATGACTAAGACGAAGCCCAACCCCCGCTCAACCTGACGTGGAACGCTGGAAGCGTGATTTTCGTCTTTCATCATTTCAATTGTCTTGTGGTAAATCACTGCTCTATGCACTTATTTACACGCAGCTCAGCTTATTCGTTGGGGCCGCGCTCTGCGCGCCCCCAATGGCGAAACTCCTTGTCGTTTGGGGTCTGTCGGCGCGGAGCGCGCCTCCAACCCCCACTCCACCCTACAGCCACTTTTCACAAACAAGTTTGCTCAAGCATCTGCGGGTGAGTTTCGCCATTAGAAAGTTTCAAAAATATAAGGAAGTGGTTAACAATAATTAAATATATGCCTGACCTCCAAACTAAAATAGAAGTCAATCTCCAAAATCTCATTATCAATAAAGATCAAGAATTAGCTGATCTTATCTATGATCTTGGATATGAATATGAAAATGAGCCATATACTCCCCTTTTTGATGATTGGACAGAAAAACAACGATCCATCATAAATCAGATTACCCGTTTGGGATACCATGGTGATTTTTCAATATTTTGGGTGCGTTTAAATCATGAAAGATTAAACAAAGCCACACAGCGCAATGTCATCAATCTCATTAACCGACGCTTCCCATATAATCTCTGCATTTTTTCCAATTTGGATGATACGATTTGGGATTTTGTTAATATCAAAGCGGTGAAGGCAGAAGCATCTGATGATGACAAAGAACCCCGAAAACGCCAATACTTACGGCGAATTCGTATTGACCAAACTGAATATCTGCATACTGCGACAGAACGCATTTCTCTTTTACATGTACCGGAAACAGGTCTCCACCATTTTGAACTGCAGCAACGCCATGACAATGCCTTTGATGTGGAATCACTCAATAAAGAATTCTACAATAAAATTGCCATTGCCTTTACCAAATTGGTGGGTGGAAAACGGAAAGTAGGGAGCAGAACTCAAGAATTTGACCCATTACTTAAATTACCATCAACAGATGACCATCAAAAAATGCAGGAATTTGCAGTTCGGATAATTGGGCGATTAGTGTTCTGTTGGTTCTTGAAAAAGAAAAAGGGTGACAGCGATCTTCCATTGATTCCAGAAACTGTTTTGGCGAAAAATGCCATTCAATCCAATTATTATCACAGTGTTTTAGAACCTTTGTTTTTTGAAGTGTTGAACACACCATTTGAAAACCGTATTGAAAAATATAAATCTGATAATTGGCAGCATATCCCATTTTTAAATGGTGGGTTGTTTGAACCAAACCGTGAAGATTATTATGAAATTGACAATGTGATTCATCAATCCAAATATTTGAATACTTTGGTAATTCCAGATAATTGGTTTACAGAATTATTTGAGATTTTTGAAGGTTACAATTTCACCATTGAAGAAAATACATCCATTGATATTGACCTTTCCATTGACCCGGAAATATTAGGACGAATCTTTGAAAATCTATTGGCGGAAATCAATCCTGAAACAGGTGAAACCGCACGGAAAAATACCGGCTCTTATTATACACCCCGCCCCATTGTGGACTACATGGTGGATGAAAGTATCAAACAATATCTACTCACCAATACTGAAATTGATGAAGAAAAAATCACTGCACTGCTTCGGTTGCAGGGTGATGATTATGATTTATTGCCAACGGAGAAAAAGAGCATTTTAGATGCTTTAGATCAAATTAAAATAATAGACCCAGCCTGTGGCAGTGGTGCCTTCCCCATGGGAATATTGCAGAAAATGACACATATTTTAGAAGTGATTGACCCGGAATCGGTGGAATGGCTCATCAAACAATTGGACAGAATCCCGGATAAAAATGTACGGGATGAAGTGGAAGCCAAGCTGGTGAACGAAAATTGGAATTACATCCACAAACTGGGGATTATTCAAAATTCAATTTATGGGGTGGATATTCAGCCTATTGCGGTAGAAATTTCTAAACTGCGGTTTTTCTTGTCGCTTATTGTAGATGAAAATGTAGATGATGAAAAACCCAACCGTGGACTCAAACCATTACCCAATTTGGAATTCAAATTTGTCTGTGCCAATTCGCTTATTGGACTACCTGAACAGGAAAATGGATCATCACAGGAAGGTTTATTTGGGGATTCCTTTTTTGATGATTTTGACACAGCAGTACACGAATACTTCAATGCTTCCAACCCCGATGAAAAGCATAAAATCAGAGAAAAAATTGAATCACTCATTGATGCAAAAACACAGGAAAAGTTTGATCATATCCAATCGTTAAATAAACAAATTACCACTGACCCCATAAAATTAAAGGAACGTAAAAAGTTGACAGGTGAACTTACCAATATGATGTCTCTTTGGGGTTCTTATAAAAACCTTTTTAAAAATGAACCGGTAGGATTTTTTGATATTCAGTATTTCTTCCCCGAATGTAACGACGGTTTTGATGTGGTCATTGCCAATCCGCCGTATATCCAATTACAGAAAGCATTAGAAGACGGAACGAATAACAAATACGCCGACCTGTACAAACATTGCGGTTACGAAACATTTAAACGCACTGGTGATATTTATGCCCTGT
>CAYFJU010000115.1:0-3144 GCA_964343505.1 uncultured bacterium | reverse complement strand
TTGTCACCGGAGCTCCGCTGCCAATCACCGATGCCATCATTCATCCTCAGGATGGCGCGACCGTCTCCCAGCTGAGGGACGAAGCCGCCAAACTGATGGCCCGAATAGGCCATTGCCAGAGGTTCCGCGCCGTCCGGCACCTGGTTCCCGGCCAGCATGGACAGCCCCTGCGGAGAATCCAGACCCTCCACATCAATTCCCAGTTCCGTCGCCAGAGCCTGATTCAGACAGATCATCTCCGGAGCGCGGACGGGTGTCGGATCGGTCCGCTGATAAAACGCGTCCGGCAGCTGGCTGTAGGTGTTGTGAAACTGGAAGGGCATGTTGGTCGCTGGCGGGATGGGGAGTGTTTCTGTCAGACCCGGCAGGCCGGCTTGGGATGATACGACGACCGACCCTGGCAGGAATGGACCTCCGGTTTGGCTGGCTGCCTGTTTGGGCTGTGAATTATCAGGGTTCCGGCGCGGTGGCAATCCGGCCGGCTCAGAATGTGGCAGATCGCTGCTTGCCTGTGTGTCTGCCGCCATTCATACTCTGGTCCCGCCTTTCCAGCCAACCTCCTGTGATATTCATGATAGTCGTGACCAGAATCCTGCCCTCCGCTTTTTTCCAGATCCTTCCCGTGCTGGCCATTGTGGCACCCGTGTGGCAGGGGCTTCAGCCGCTGGTTCAGGGGGGTGAAGACCAGCGACCACTGATTGCCTATGTTGGCACCTATACGTCGCCGCTCAAGAACATGAAGCCGACTCAGGTGGATCTGCCGCCTGGCAACGGTCGCGGCATTCATCTGTTTACGGTGGATCGTGCCACGGGAGCGTTGACTCCGTGCGGACTGCACGAAATGGGAACCAGTCCCAGTGCCCTGGCTTTCAATGCCGATCGCACGCGGCTGTATTCCGCCAATGAAACGGAGCGAATCGGCGACAACGAAGCCGGCTCCGTCAGTGCGTTCTCGGTTGATCCAAACGATGGTTCACTCACGCTGCTGAATACAGTCAGTTCCGGCGGCAAAGGACCGGCTCACCTGAGCGTCCATCCGTCCGGACGATTTGTGCTGGTGGCCAATTACTTCGGCGGATCAGTGGCCGTGCTGCCGGTCCTTTCTGATGGTCGTCTGGGACCGGCCACCGATGTCAAACAGGATGTCGGTCATGTCGGGCCCACCGTTGCAGAGAACGCCCCGCCTGGCAGTTTTGCATTCAGCGGTCACGACCAGCCGCATGCCCACATGATCGAATCCGACCCCTCCGGCCGGTTCGTGCTGCATGTTGACCTGGGTCAGGATCGAATCTATGTCTGGAAGTTTGACAGTCAGCAGGGACGACTGTCACCCAGCGATCCGCCGTTTGTCTCGCTGCCTCCGGGCGACGGCCCGCGTCACTTTCATTTTCATCCCAACGGTCGCTGGCTGTATTCACTGCAGGAAGAAGGTTCGACCATCGTCCTGTTTGATTACGATGCGGATCGCGGTCGACTCACATCACGTCAGACGATTTCCAGTCTGCCCGCCGGATTTGCCGGAAGCAATTTCTGCTCCGGGATTCTGGTTTCGGAGGATGGTCGTTTTGTCTACGTGGGCAACCGGCTGCACGACAGCATTGGGATCTTTGCTGTGGGCGACAACGGCGAACTGTCATTCGTGGCCGACGAATGGACTCGCGGTAACTATCCTCGCAGCTTCAGTTTCGACCCGACCGGTCAGTTTATGTATTCCTGCAATCAGCGCGGCGACAACATTGCCGCCTTTCGCGTGGACCGGGACACGGGTGGTTTGAGTTTCACAGGACACTACACTCCTGTCGGTAATCCCTCCATCATTGTGTTTCACGATCTCGCCGCCGGCGAGTGACGCGCTGAGTTCAGCCCACCGCCGCGATTTGATTTCCATTCCCCAGCCATCCCATCGGAATTGATGATGATTCGAATGTTCTCTCGAGCGGGTCTGTCTGTCCTGACCCTGATTGTTGCTGTTTGCGTTGCTGCACCGCTGCCGATGGTGGCTGCCCAGGACACCCCGGCCGCCAAACAGGCTCCGCCGAAAAAGCCGGCAAAGAAGAAGAAGGAACGCAGCAAAAAAACGGTTGGACCGGCGATTGGCGGAAACAAGGCGACCCCCATTGATCGCATCAAAGTGGCGGACGGATTTCAGGCAGAACTGCTGTATTCCGTGCCGGGGGTGGAGCAGGGTTCGTGGGTGAATCTGTGTACCGATGACAAAGGGCGAATTCTGGTCAGCGACCAGTTTGGCGGGTTGTATCGAATTACGCCTCCGGCTGCCGGGCAGACCGTCGATCCGGCCACCGTGGAGAAGGTGCCGGCCGACATTCGCGCGGTCAACGGGATGGTGTGGGCGTTCAATGCCCTGTATGTCGGCGTGAACGACTATGAAGAACTGATTCCATCCGGGCTGTATCGGATCACAGACAGTGATGGCGACGATCAGCTGGATCATGTGGTCATGCTGCGTGAAGTCCATTCACGAGGCGACCATGGTGTGCATGCCCTGATGCCCACACCCGACGGCGAAGCGCTGTATCTGGTCACCGGCAACAACACTCGACCCGCGGACATGGAGAAGAGCTCACCGGTCCGACAGGTGTGGGGTGAAGATCATCTGCTCCCCAGCATGCCGGACGGCCGAGGTCACAATCGAGGTGTCCTGGCACCGGGAGGCATCATTTACCGCGTGTCACCCGATGGTAAGGAGTTCAAAGCGGTCGCATCCGGATTTCGTAACGTCTTCGATGCGGCGGTTGATCAGGACGGGGAACTGTTCACGTACGACGCCGACATGGAGTACGACTTCAATACTCCGTGGTATCGACCGACACGAATCTGCCACGTGGTCAGTGGAGCGGAATTCGGCTGGCGCAACGGAGCCGGCAAGCGGATGCCGTTTTTTGCGGACAACATGCCGCCGGTGCTGGATATTGGCCCGGGATCTCCAACGGGGATGACATTCGGCTACGGCGCGAAGTTCCCTGCGAAGTATCAGAACGCGCTGTTCGCGCTCGACTGGAGCTGGGGAAAGCTGTACGCCGTTCATCTGGAGCCGGATGGAGCGACCTACAAGGCGACGCGCGAAGAATTTGTCACCGGAGCTCCGCTGCCAATCACCGATGCCATCATTCATCCTCAGGATGG
>CAYFJU010000114.1:0-3206 GCA_964343505.1 uncultured bacterium | reverse complement strand
TTGTCCCGTTTAATGACTAACTGTTCATGTTGCGTGGAAAGTCGAACATGACTGCCAAAATACAATGATCGCTTGATCATATTAAACGGGTTGAATATTTCCTAATTCATCACACGTTACTTTTATTCCATTAAAGGAATTAAAAGTTTTTTTCAATTTACCCACACCATAATCCGCTATTGATACGGTATGATGGCAGAATTGAATTGTGCCATTAATATCCATTTTTTGGATACGGTAAAGTTGTGTGCCTAAAGCGGCATTTGAAGGGGGATTATTCCAATTAACGTCCGACTCATTTACATCAATTAATACAAGTTCGTTTATTGATAATGACATGAAAAATTGATTTTCAGGATCTGGTGGAATTGTATTTACAACTGGTTTACCTGTTTTATTCCTTTGTACAGCGTCGTAAAGAGGTACAACTCGAAAACTTCTAGTATTATTTTTATCAACAAAAATTTCGATGTGGTGGTTTTTACCATATTCAACGAATTGCTTTTTATCTTTATATAATTGAAGCATTCTTTTTGTTGGAACAGCTACTCGGACCTTTCTTATCGGGTACGGGTTCCCCGGGAGATTGAGGGGTGAATCAAAAGCTTCTTTAGGGACTTTAAAACTTCCATTAACATCGACACCCATTTTCTGCAAATGGCTGATGATCATTTGCTTCGTGGTCGGGTCGACAATTTGGCTGATCTGTTTAGGAGTTAAGTCATTTAGATTTTTTCGAACAACAAATGACATTTCTCCATTGGGAAGTACAATTCTGCCATAATTTGTTTCTTCGTGAAGTTGGCCCCTGGGTCGATCCTTTATGCGGTGGGACACCAATATATTATTGACGGATTTATCCACATCATCCCAAAAAGTTTTCCACGGGTAAGGGAATTTTGATCGACTAGGGTCCCGGTCATATTTATGGTAACGACTCATGGTTTGAACATACCCATGGGTTGTATTGGCAACAACGATGGCATCCACGGCGTGGTGGCGGTGATCTTCCCGTTGTTTCTGGTCTATTTCACCGGACAGAATAACATTTAATCCCCACAAATACCGCAAGGTAGATGTCGTCCTCCCTGAGGAAACGTATACCTTTGGGCAGATATGCGTAAGATATTTTGATACTTCTTTACTTATGTAAGCTGTATCAACTAACTGGCGGGCGATAAATTCATCCGATAATATTTCATCAATATTTTTAATTTTGAATTTGCGGAGTTTATTTCTCCATTTGAGTTTGACATCACCGCGTTCATTATTAACACGGACGATCGTAAAAGTCGGTTTGAATTTGGAAACTCGATCCAGAATTTCTTCCCACAATTCTTCATCGTGGCCAAAAGCCTCGAAGGGTGTTTTATTATGCTTGATTTGGTTCGTTTTCCAGTGACATAATGTTTTATTAGCTTGGGAATCGTCAAGGCTTCTTGAGTAGGGGATAATATGTTCAATTTGGAATTCATTGCTGCTTTCATTGAACAGTGCCGAGAATGAAATGCGTCTTCCCGTGAATGGACATGTTTTGTTGCATTCTTCCCATAGACGGTATTTGATAATGTCTTCCCTTGAAGGCCGTTTTACCCCTTGTTCGATTAATTTTTCTCTAATCTCATCATTCTCACCTTCAATTTTTCTGTTGAGTTTGAGTAAGCCGTTTCGTCTCCATTTCGGGTTTTTGGTATCCCGCGCCAGTTCAACGCGAATGGTATCCGGATTACCATATTTTTCGACGATGGCATTAATCACGTGGCGAACTTCATAAAGCGATTGTTGAACGATGGGGTTTCGTAGATTATCTGGCAAAGGAAGGCGGGAAAGAGAACCATCGTGTTTCTGCTGGTCTGTGAAACTGTAGCCAGCCAGTTCAACGGCCTTATCGTAGGTCATAGGCTTTCCGTCGTCTGTCAACCGCTTCTTTAAGTACGGTAAAATATTTGTCATGGCCTTATGGCTAAGGTTTGCGTAGGATGCTTCCAGTGCTATTTTATGAAGTATTTCTATTTGCCCTTCATTTAGTCCCCAGACATTTTTACCGTGATCATTTAGCCAGTTTTCGTTTTCCGGTGGGTCGTTATAAATATGGAGAGTATGCCAAATATTCCATTTTGTTAAGTCGGAGAATTCAGCCCATTTTGATTTTCCGAATACCTTGAACAGTTTTGAATTGGTTGTATTCCCCTTCAGTTTTTCCTGGTTTTGAAGGTTGATGTGGGATTCTTCAGGAAAGGAGAGTATTTTATGAACCTGGTCAAAGGACATTGTATTCTTATAGGACAATTCATCAAAAAGGGTCTGTCTCTCTTCTTCAGTCAGCAGGTCATTTTCACGATTTTCAAATGAAACCCGAATTCGTGAGAGTTGTTCATAAATACGAAATTCCTGAAAAATGGGGGCACTCTTTGGAGACACCCGTTTCTTTGGTTCAAAAGTACAATGTCGAATCGTATGTTTTTGACTTTTTAACTTTCGTTGAAAAAAGATCGCATCATAAAGGTCTTTTTTGAGTTCACCCTTAAATACGTCGGGGTAATATTTCTCCTGAGTATCCCATAGTTTATTGAATTCACGGATGTACATAGCCCGGAGTGTGTATCGGTTTCTTTGGCGTTTTTCATGCGGATTTAAACTATTTAAGTATTCTCCTAATGTTTTATACCCGCCATCATGAATTGCCTGTGATGTTTCATCAATTCCTGTTTTTCCATCCTTTCCGGAAAACAAAACACCTGTTTCACTCGCCTTTTCTGTTTTTCGGTTTGATTTAAATCCCCGCCGTTGGTTTATATGGTAAAGGGCCCGCCCAAATTGAAATAATGATATTTGTTTATTTACACCGTCTGCTCTGCATTGATAAGGATTGAGATTAAAATAACCTTTCGAATCAGGATTGTCGGGCATCATGTCATTTTCTATTAAGATATAGGATAGTCGGCGGAGCCTTGATTTTTGTCTGGCATTCGTTCTGCGGGCCTGGCGGGCGCTGCGGCGGGTTGCGTTTTTGGATTCTTCTTTCCCGCCCGATCGATTCAACCCTTCTTCGAAAATCCTGACACCACAGTCTATAATTTGTTCTTTACTGTCATCAATTAAAGCCCACCCAATCGAGTTAGGCCCTAAATCTAATCCAAGTACATGACTCATTGTTGACTCCTAAAAAACATTATTAGAAAAACATATCTATTGTAAATATAAGA
>CAYFJU010000113.1:0-3268 GCA_964343505.1 uncultured bacterium | reverse complement strand
TGGGGCATATAATGGTATGAATATTCATACGCTTAACCAGTGCCGGAGTAATAATTAGAGTACCCGCTGCAACGATTCGATTCCCCAGCGTTGCAATCCTTATAAAGAAATCCCCCGAAACAGTGTAGCATGGAAATTTGCTTTGAAAAAGCGAAAAAATTTATATTTCTGTCGGTTGGGGGTCAGAAATTATATTCGAAAAATACGGTAATAAAATTGCCCCCACCCTTCGTCCGGTTAAACCATTTCACTTTTTTGTAAATACCCGAACGATGGGAATCGGCAAACCCTATATTGATGTGCTGCCATCCCTGACTTCCCAATAGATCACCCAGGTTCAGATCAAACCCCACATTGATATAATTCATCAGTTGGGAATCCCGTTCTTCGCTCAAGCGACGCGTTTCACGCCCTTCCACGTAAGGCACCCGTTCTGACCAGGATAATCCTTCACCGACGAACCAGCGCATAGGAAAGCCCCTGAAATGGGTTCTGTAATGGGCAGTGAAGAAAAAGTTATACTGGTTATGGTCTGGCTGAAATCCATTTTCATTATGGCGGATATAACCTAAACGGATACTCCAATCAATGGGATATCCTTTCCAATCCCGCACCAACGTACGGCTCAAATCAATGCCGCGAATGCCGGTGTGGTGATTTTCTGGCTGAATGGCCCCGTAGGTGATAATGGCCATCAGCGGGCGATGGGTGGCATATCCGCCATAAAGACGAACGGCCCAGGTATCGTTTACCTCAGGTTTAGAATAAAATGTTTGGGTGTCCTTGCTCCACATTGAGGATAAAAGAGATAGAAATAGGATTACCTTGAATAACATGACAGTTTGAATTTATAGGTAACCCAAAAGAAATAAAAAGGGTCAGAATCGATTTGGGCTTAACATGGTCATGTCAATTCCCGGGTCTTCTCCTTTCACCATTCTATTCACTATCTGTCCCGTGACAGGGGCCAGGCTGATGCCCAGCATGGCGTGCCCCGTAGCTGCAATTAAATTTGGATACTGGTGGAAGGGCCCGATGTAGGGCAACCCGTCTGCGGACAGGGGCCGCAGGCCAACCCAGGGCTCTAAATTTTCTGTACAGGAATAATCATATTCCGGATAATAATTTTTTGTCGCATTAAGCATTGCATTCAATTTTCGACTGTTGATTTTTCGATCCGAATCTGTCACCGTCATGGTACCACCAAAACGCCAATTCTTTCCCATGGGTGTTGAGGCGATACGTGCTTCAACGAGGATTGCCGGCAGGGCCGGTTTTTTCGGCGGTGATTCCAAGGTAATGCTATACCCCTTTCCCGCCATCATGGGCATTTTCAGATTAACTGATCGAAGGAGTTTGGAAGAAAGTGATCCCGCAGCTAGGATGAAATGCCCCCCCTTCCATTCTTCATATTCGGATTGTACTGAAATAACTTTCCCTTGGTTAACCTCGATCCCTAAAACGGTTGTATTGTATTTAAACTTTACGCCTTTATCTTGAAGGTCCTTCTGAATCACATCTAGGAATTTCACCGGGTCGATATGACAATCCAATGGATAATGGACGCCGCCGGCAACTGTTGTATCCATTCCTGTTTCCACAGTTGCCACCCCCGCACCGTTCAGATCAACCGCTTCCATTCCCAAATCCCGGACCATGGCTGAAACAGCATACTCTTCTTCAAGGAATTCTTCGCCGGTGCACAACATCAGGATACCGTCAGTCTCCAGTCCAAAGTCCAAATTCTGCCCCATTTCCAAATAGAGGGATCTACTGGTGATCCCTAATTCCTGGAGTACTTTTGCTCCTGCTTTCACATGGTTAGGATTGGCGGCCTTGCGAAATTTCCACAGCCAGGAAATCATTTCCAGTGAAGGTTTGAATTCGATCGAAAAAGGGCTTTCCGGGTCAAGGAGCCACTTAATGCCCTGTTTGATTACACCCGGCGCCGCCAATGGTACAATATGGCTGGGGACGATCATCCCTGCATTTCCCCATGAACATGAGGATTTTTTATCCCAAGAACCACTGTCCAACACGGTGACATCAAAACCGGAGCGGTTCATGTAATAGGCACAGGACAAACCTACTGCCCCGCCACCGATGACAATCACATCTGATTTGGGCATCTAAATGACCTGGAAGCCGCGGGCGTAAGGGTCATCCTCATCATCAATGATAATGGTATTGTAGCCCGTGATCTTGGCCCAGCCTTTAATACTGGGAATGATGGCGTCATATTCCCCCACTTTAGTTCTCCCCTCGATTCTCCCTACGAATTGGCTCCCAATAATGCTTTCATGGATGAAGTCATCCCCTTCCGCTAATTGGTTTTTCGCCGCCCATTGGGCCATCCGGGATGAAGTACCGGTACCGCAAGGCGATCGGTCGATGGCCTTGTCCCCATAAAAAACAGCATTTCTCGACGTTGAATTTTCTTTGGTCGGCTGGCCTGTCCACAGGAAATGGCTGCATCCATTGATGCGATCATCTTCCGGATGGACGAAGGAATAATTTTCATTGATACGGGTACGCAATTCCCGACTCATCTCTACCAGCTCACCGGTGGTATAATCAGCTAGATCATTGAAGTTTTCCTGGGGATCTACAATGGCATAAAAATTACCGCCATAAGCTACATCCACTTTTATTTCCCCAAGACGGGATGATGCCACTTTTAAATCTTTTGAATGCAAAAAGGCCGGCACATTCACCAGTTTCACCGATTTCACTTTATCCCTATCCATGGTGTAGGCTGCTTCAACTTTCCCTGCCGGTGTTTCCAGGACCACCACCCCCTCCTTCTTTGGGGTAACTAATCCGGCTTCAATAATAATGGTGACTGTACCAATTGTACCATGGCCGCACATGGGGAGGCATCCGCTGGTTTCGATGAACAGGACACCAATATCATATTCATCTGAAACCGGCTCGTACAAAATACTGCCGGACATCATATCGTGGCCCCGGGGCTCGAACATGAGGCCGGTACGGATCCAGTCAAATTCTCGGAGGAAGTGCTGGCGTTTATCCAGCATTGTTTTGCCCTCTAGTTTGGGGCCGCCGGATTTCACCAGACGAATGGGATTCCCGCAGGTATGGGCATCAATGCAATCAAAAACGTGTTTTGCCATTTATTAATTTTTTTTCACAATAATTGACCCCCTAAAGTCCCCCTATTACAGGGGGACGAAATCGGTCTATTCTCTACTTTTTCTCCCCTGCCTGTCCGCCTTTGGAGGGTCATAGATTCTGCGTTTAAGATGCA
>CAYFJU010000112.1:0-3670 GCA_964343505.1 uncultured bacterium | reverse complement strand
CGCACGACCATGATCTATACCCATGTGATGCAAAAAGGCCCGCTGGCGGTTAAAAGCCCTTTGGACGCTACTTAAGAATCGAAGGCTAAATTCATTTCACTATTCTTGTTCAGTGTTCATAAAAAGTCCTAAATTACTTGATGGGTAGACTAACGATTTCAACAGATTCAATCAACTGGCGAGACCTTGCGCCCTTGTTGGATCGTCCTGCCCGCATCAGCCTCAGCCCCGAGGCCAAGAAGTCCATCCGCGAATCCCATAAAGTCTTAAATCAAATTCTAAAATCAGACAGCCAAATCTATGGCGTCAATACAGGATTTGGACAACTCAGTACTGTCTCCATCAGTCCTGATGATTTAAAGCAACTCCAACTCAATTTGATCCGCTCCCATGCCTGCGGGGTGGGGAAGCCATTAGACCTTGGCGTCACCCGGATCTCGATGACGCTAAAACTTCTAACATGGGCAAAAGGGTATAGCGGTATTCGCCCCCAATTGGCCCAACTCATGGTGGATATGCTGAACCATGATATCCTTCCGGTGGTTCCACGAAAAGGATCCGTGGGGGCTTCCGGGGATTTGGCCCCATTGGCCCACATGGCTCGTGCCATGATCGGTGAAGGGGACGTCCACTTCCAGGACCGGATTATGCCCGCCATGCTCGCCTTAAAAGAAGCGAATTTAGAACCGACTGTTCTTGAGGCGAAAGAGGGCTTAAGCCTCATCAACGGGACCCAGGTATCTACGGCGCTGGGAATCCGCGCCTTATCGGAATCGCAAAAACTATTAGAGACTGCAGACATTGCCGGCGCTTTATCTACCGAAGCCAGTTTATCGACTCGTGTGGTGTTTACACCTAAAATTCACAAATTAAAAAAACACCAGGGCCAAGTGGCGTCGGCTACTAATGTGTTTAATATGCTCAAAGGGAGTGATATCGTCTTATCCCACGATGATTGCGGCCGTATCCAGGATCCTTATTGCGTGCGCTGTATTCCCCATGTTCATGGTTCCAGCCGAGAAGTGTTTATCAATGCAGAAAAAATTATCAATAATGAACTGAATTCCATTTCGGATAACCCGTTAGTATTCCCTAATGGGGACGTGATGAATTCAGGTCATTTTCACGCCGAGCCGGTGGCTCAAGCCCTGGATACTTTATCCATTGCCATGGCTGAGATCGGCGCTATTGCGGAGCGCCGGGTCAATTATTTTATGAAAGGGATTGGCGATCGTATCCCAATGTTCGGGGCTGTAAACCCTGGTTTGGAATCGGGTTTTATGCTAGCCCAGGTGACGGCGGCGGCATTGGCATCGGAGAATAAAACATTGGCCCACCCCGCCAGTGTAGATTCAATCTCTACCTCTGCCGGACAGGAAGATTTTGTCAGTATGGCCCCTTGGGCCGGGCGAAAGTGCCTGCGCATACTCGATAATGTGGGTACCATACTGGCTATTGAATTGCTGGTGGCCGGCAATGTGAACCATCGTTTCCATAAAAAATTAAAATCCGGCGAAGGGTTGATCCGGGTAATGAACCTGCTGAGACGTCACCACCTTTTAACTGTGGAAGACCATCACCTGGCAGATGATATCGAAACTGTGAATGATCTCATTCAATCGGAAAAAATTGTAAACAGCGTTAAGCGCCGCATAAACTTATTGTAGCATCATGAAAAACAGACCCCCATTTGTACAATCATTAACTTTTGACGATGTCCTGCTCGTCCCCCAGGAATCCCACGTACTGCCCCGGGACGTAGATTTGCAGACACGCCTAACAAACAAAATTACCATGAATATTCCCCTGCTTTCGGCTGCCATGGATACAGTCACAGAAAGTGATATGGCCGTGGCTTTAGCCCGGGAAGGCGGGATCGGGATTATCCATAAAAATCTATCGATCGAAAACCAGGCCCTTATGGTGGACCGTGTGAAACGGTCTGAAAGCGGTATGATCGTAAACCCTGTGACTCTCTCTGCCGACAAAACCATCCGGGATGCCAAGAATGTGATGGCCAATTATCATATCAGTGGACTACCAGTGGTGGAGAGCGAAAAACTGATCGGCATTATCACGAATCGGGATATTCGTTTTGAGACCGATGACAGTTTATCCGTTCGGGATCGTATGACAGCGGAAAAATTAGTGACCGTTCCCCAGGGAACGACGCTGGAGGAAGCAAAGGAAGTGTTGCAGGAGTACCG
Source organism: uncultured bacterium (assembly GCA_964343505.1). Taxonomy (GTDB): domain Bacteria; phylum Fidelibacterota; class Marinisomatia; order Marinisomatales; family TCS55; genus TCS55. The sequence continues at coordinate 1,463 of CAYFJU010000112.1, read as the reverse complement.
TATTGAAAAATTATTGGTGGTAGATGAACAGGGCAGCTTGGCGGGGTTAATCACCGTAAAGGATATCCAGAAAAAAGAAGATTTTCCCAATGCGTGTAAAGATCAAAACGGGCGCTTGCGGGTCGGCGCCGCAATTGGCGTAAGTGCTGATGTATTAGAGCGATCCCAGGCTTTGGCCGATGCGGATGTGGATGTGATCGTGATCGATACAGCCCACGGCCATTCCGCCGGCGTGTTGAATTCGATCAAAAATATTAAAAACTCTGTCGGTGACCTCCAGGTCATCGCCGGGAATGTGGCCACAGCGGAAGGAACAAAGGCCCTGATCGATGCCGGTGTAGACTGTGTGAAAGTCGGTATCGGCGCCGGCGCAAGTTGCACAACTCGTGTAGTTGCCGGTGTAGGGATGCCCCAGTTATCCGGTGTGATGAATTGCGTCGATGAAGCCCGGAAGCATGATATTCCTGTGATCGCCGATGGTGGTATTCGCTACAGTGGTGATTTATCAAAAGCCATCGCCGCCGGTGCAGAAGTGGTTATGTTAGGCTCCATGCTTGCGGGGATGGATGAAAGTCCCGGCGAATTTATTTTATTTGAAGGACGCCAATATAAATCCTATCGCGGGATGGGCTCTTTGGGCGCCATGCAGGAGGGCAGTGGAGACCGGTATTTCCAGGAAGGGGCCGAGGCGACAAAACTGGTACCGGAAGGTATCGAAGGTATGGTCCCTTACCGCGGCTCAGTCCGGAATACTATTCACCAGCTAATGGGCGGATTGAGATCTTCCATGGGTTATTGTGGTGCGAAAGATATACAGGATTTTCACGGTAAATCTGAATTTATTCAGACCACATCTGCAGGGGTTAAAGAAAGCCACCCCCATGAGGTGAAAATCATGAAAGAGGCGCCCAACTATCAGGTATCGGACAGTTGATTTTTATGGTCACACTGCGCTTGAGGAAGTGTGACCATAAAAATCAAATAGCGGTTCGTCAGGCTCAAGGCGACAAAATACTTGAAACAATAAACCCCGCAAATGCGGGGCTTTTTGTTGGATGGTATATATTGAAAAAAAGTGTTTTATGCAGATAATGAATTCAGATGACGTGTGATCTGAGATTTTCTGCGGGCAGCTGTATTCTTTTTAAGATGGCCTTTGCTGACCATTTTATCAATGGTGCTAACGGCATTCTTATAAAGGCCTTCTGCTTGGGTTGTATCGGTGGACTGAAGGACGCGTTTAATGGCCGTTTTCATCTCAGATGATCTGGCCATGTTGATGGCGTTTCTTTTTTTGTCCTGGCGTTCCCGCTTAATCTGTTGCGGATGTCTATCCATTTAAATCCTCAAATATTAATCGAAATTTCGGTGGCGAAGTTATTCTGAATTATACCACTCTGCCAAAACAATTAATTCATAAATAATTCATTGATTTCTCTACGGATATCCTATAAAATCAGATG
>CAYFJU010000111.1:0-3886 GCA_964343505.1 uncultured bacterium | reverse complement strand
TAAATACACAAAATATGAATAAATTATTGACTTTATGTAATTCGGTCAGTAATGTTAAACAACCTATTAGAACTCGAATTCTGAGTTTTGGAGGTTTTGAGGAGGATCTCCGCACGGAGGTGAAGCACTGATAAAAATACTCCTTGATGTGCTTTGGTTGTTTAAAGCCCTGCAGTAATGCGGGGCTTTTTTCTTATTGTCATAATCGATCATGTGATAAATTACCGGCCAAATTTCATGCGATATTTCACCCCATTTTTAATCATACCTTTTGCCGCGCTTGTGCAATCCTTTGGTTTTGCCCAGGATCCACCTGGAATAAAATGGCAGCAAATCCAAACGGATCATTATCAAATTATTTTCCCGGAAGAACTGAGCGAAGAAGGTAATCGTGTGGCCAACACGATGGAGCATGTGCATCAGGGAATTAGTCAATCCCTAGAGGGAAAACACAGGAAAATCCCAATACTGCTGAGTAATCGGAGTGTCATCCCCAATGGATTTGTGGGCCAAGCCCCATGGATGTCGGAATGGTATAATATTCCCCTGATGGTAAAGGAGATGGGGAACACCGAATGGTATCGTGATTTGGCTGTACATGAAGGCCGGCACATGGTTCAGACCAACTACATGAATCGTGGTGTGAGCCGTGTTTTAGGGTTGGTATTCGGTGAAGCCACCCAATCTCTTTATACAAGATTTCTGGTGCCCGGCTGGTATTGGGAAGGAGACGCGGTGGGGATTGAAACAGCCTTCACTCACTCCGGGCGCGGGCGTTCCGCCTATTTTAACCGAACCGCCCGGGCCTTGATCCTCGAAGGGAAACAATTTAATTATCGTCAGGCCTTGTATGGGTCTTTCAAGGAAGATTATCCCGGCCACTATGAATTGGGATACTATTTAACCCGCCATTTAAAACATGAATATGGAAAAGATGCCTGGCCTGAAATCATCGGCGGAACCATGCACTGGCCTTTTACCCTGAATCCGATTTTCCCCTTTTCACGCGCGATGAAAAAAACGACTGGTTCGACCTTACCCCAGATTTATCGTGAGACATTTTTTAATCTCGAGAAATACTGGTCCCAGCGATTGGATCAGACGGAAGAAAGCCCGGCGGAAATCCTGAGTCCGCAAACAAAAATTAAAACCAATTACCTTTATCCCGCCATGACCCCAAAAGGTGAAGTTATTGCGCTCAAAACAGGATTGGGTGATGTGCCCACATTAATAAAAATCGTTGGGGGCAAAGAAACAATCTTGACCAAACTACCTTCATCGGTTAATCTATTTGGCTATCATTCGAATGGCCGGCAAGCTGTGTGGTCTGCCTATGATCCGGATAAACGATGGACAAAACTGAGTTGGGCCAACATTCGCCTTTATGATTTAGAAACTGATCAAGTCCGAATTATCACTACAAAAAAGCGGCTGTTTAATCCCAATATTTCAAAGGACGGGCAGCGAATCACAGCAATCACATTTTCCGAAAACAGGCAATGTCTGCTGGTTATCCTGAATGCGAAAACAGGTGCAATCATCGATCAGGTTGAAGCACCCAACGGCGGACTCATCATGTTTCCGTCCTGGTCGAAAGATGGGCGGAAAATTGTCTTTACAGCGCAAAAATATGATGGCCGCGCCATCTATATCTATCAACCGGAGAAAAAGCAATTTGAAACAGTTAAGGCAGAATCCTGGATGGAAAGTTTTAAACCGATCTTTTTTAGGGATTTTGTGATTTATGAATCGCCTCTGAATGGCATTGATCAATTGGTGGCCATTCACCGGACCAGTCAGCAGGAATATCAGGTAACCTCCAGAAAATTTGGCGCCTCTAACGCGATGATTACCCAGGATGGACGCCTACTTTTTAATGATTATTCATCCCTTGGAGATGCGGTGGCCCTCATGGATCTTTCTCCAAATGAGTGGCAGAAGATTCCGCCAGGTGTAAAAAATCCAATTCAGATTCCAGGTGGAACAAATTCTGCCTCGGTTTATGATGATCCAATACCAAACAGGGTCTATGAAGTTGTCGATTATACACCTTCCGCAAACATATTTAATTTTCACAGTCGCTACATTTTTGACGATGATTTAAATCCAACCTTAGGGGTTCAATCGGATAATATATTGGGAACCATGACCTTCAGTGGCGAAATGAGTTATAATCAGAATGAAAAAACGAGCACCAAGCGAATAAAGGGGACCTATAAAGGATATTATCCAATTTTTGATTTTGAATTGAGTTTCGGGAATCGAAATGTTGAATTTGGTCCCTTCACTCAAAAAATGGAAAACACCAATGATACGATACAATTTAAGGTCAATGAAAAGTGGCGTGAATTGACATATGATTTTGGAATGACATTGCAGCTTAAGAACCAAAAAAAGGGTATCACGACACAATATGCTTATTCAAAGGTGGGGACAAAATATACGCGCCGATCGAATACATTTTATCATTTCAATTTCTTAAAAATCCCGCCAAACGTTCGCGTCACAGACAGTAAAAAAGTTAGCGAAAGAGATGGAACAATCATACCGGTTTATATAGAATCAGGTATGATTTCAATTGATGAAAAAGCACCGAGAGACTTGGGAAATCCCGGATGGCAGATTTATGGTTACTTGGGCGGTATGCCCTTTGGTGGGCTGTGGCAAGGTCAGCAAAGCTCCTTAAGATTTCAACATGGCATGCGTGGGTTTGGAAAGCATCATTTTGTTTCATCCTTATTTCAGTATGAAAGGAATAAAGGAGATTATGTCATTCCCTCAAAAGTCCCATTCCCTTACGGATATAAATGGCATGCTTTTGATTCCATTTGGCGCGTGAAAATCAAATATCGCATGCCGCTGCTTTACCCTGATTGGTCGCTCCCATTTGGTGTATCCTATTTAAAAAGAATCCAAGCAGGTGCTTTTATAGACAGGGCGACCATTAATGATCGAGAGGCGATGCTGGCCATCGGCGCCGGGATCACTTTCGAAACAGGCGGATTTTTTGATATTAAGTTTCCTCTCCCCATTACAATCAATTATTATTATCACCCGAATACAGGAAAATCAGGAATACGATTGGATTTTGAATAATCAGAAAGAATGATGTATCTTTGAATATAATCAATAAGATTTAACTCTCTTATTAAGAGGTATTTTTGAGCAATCGCGGATCAGACAGAAGAAAAGGGAAACGCCGAAATATGGGGGAAAGACGAAATGGGGATATACCGGTTGAACATGATCGAAGATCGGGAGAGGAACGGCGTAAAACTAAAGAACGGAGGTCAGGAGTCGATCGCAGGAAAAACTAATTCATAGAATGATTTAATTACTTTATTAGGAGAATAGTATGGCTATAATCAAGACGCTCTATACAATTGCTGATTTCGAAAATGCAATTGATGAAGATCTTGGGTACTCCGACTGGTTGGATGTTACCCAGGAAAATATTAACCAGTTTGGCGAAGTCACCCACGACAGTTACTGGATACATACGGATCCGGAACGGGTCGCTAAAGATGGTGTTTATGATACCACCATTGCCCATGGTTTTTGGACACTGTCCTTATTGACCTATTTTAACAATCAAATGGACCTTTGGCCCGAGGAAACTCACTCCGGTGTGAATTATGGGTTAAACAATGTTCGGTGGATGAGTCCGGTACCCATCGGATCCCGCATCAGAAATCATGTCATTTTGAAGCATTGTCGAAAGCGGGGTAAAAACCGCTATATTGCTACCTTTAATTGTACGATTGAAGTTGAAGGTGTAGAAAAACCGGCCATGGTCGCTGAATGGCTGGGGATGATCATTACGCAGCCAAAATAATTCAAGGGTCAAGACTAGTTGGCATAACATGAAAAGCTGTAAGTTCCATAA
>CAYFJU010000110.1:0-4289 GCA_964343505.1 uncultured bacterium | reverse complement strand
TTCCAGGGCTTCTTTAAACACTCAAACTGTAAACCATGTCTATGGGAAGACACTCAATCAGGTAATAAAAAATAAGTGATATTTACAACCCGAATTTCATCATCGGAAATGATGTATTGTGTCAACCTTGCGAAGGTCTTACTCGCCCGCCGTAGCCTTGGCGTAGGTGGGAACCTTCGCAAGGTTGGGGCTTTTTTGTGCCTTTTGCCTGTCCGGTTTTTTGAGGGATGCATTCTGCCGCAACGCAGTGTTGGGCGATATCATTCCTGGATATGAATCCTGATTCCTGTATTGTAATTCGTGTAATGAATGTAATTCCCGGCCATCCAAAGGACATGATCTTTTTTCCCATCGTACCCATGCGGCACAACCGGACGAACATTTAGCGCTTTAGAATTCTTTGTTACCATTGTTGATTCCCAAGACTTTCCTTGATCAGCCGTTACCCATTTTTCTATTTCGAATTGACCATTCACTGGCCGCGAAGTGTACAACTCAGATGGATTAGATTGATTGATAGATATACCTCCGGAATAGTGGGACTCAAATTCTGATTTGCCCTCTGGTGTTTCCGGGAACCATTTTCCGCCCTCTGTAAATTCAACATCTGTCCAAGATTTCCCTGTCCATTTTGCGTAGGCATAACGGTGATCTGTTTCCGAAGGAAGGCGGGTATAGGCGATGACAGGATTACCACTTATATCCAAGGCGATATCCCATACCCAAGCGCGAATACCGGTTGACTTTCCATCATATACAAGGTCGCTATTGGCGTGACTGACAGGGAGACTGTTCATCGAACCCCATTCACTGCCATCCGCTTTATAAAATTTTCCTGCTTTGTATTTCAAATAATATACCGAATTAAAAGGCTCATTTCTTGGATGGCCATCCGTGAAGGTAAAGTGGATGGATGATTTTCCATCCGAAACCACTTTCAAATACGGACGAATGGTTTTGGCTTCACGTCCCGCTTCCTGAATTAATATTTTAGGTTCGCTCCAATTCTTTCCATCTTTTGAGGTAGAAAATGTTGGCTTCCAACTGGGGCCGCGCCAAAATACATAATACAAATTTTCATCTCGCAAATATACAGGATGGTTGTAGGAAATATTATTCGTATTTGAGATGGTGACTTCATCTTCCCATTGGGTAATATCCTCTGGAAATTTGGAGGTGCGGCAGTGGAGACCGACCTTTCCATGTCGTGCATAAAACACCATCAGTCGTCTATCCGGTAAAACCAGAAATGAACCCACATTATGGTCATCCTCATCCCAATTGGTTTTTAGGGTGTAGGATGTGATCTGTTTTGTTTGATGATCATACGCACCCATTTTAAGTACACCCTCACTTGTCATCCACTGGGCGTAGGTGCGTACAAATTTTCCTTTGACATAGACTGCACGAGGGTCTTGAAACCAGCACCAGGCGCCGTCTGAGGTGAATGATTGATTGGTTATTAAAGGACTGTTATTAGATGTGAGAGCCAATCCGGCAATAACCGATACTAAGATTACTCCCGTAAAAATGTATTTTTTCATGGCGGGAAAATTATTCAACTTCCTGGAAAAAACCAGAAAACTTATTCATGGGTTCATCGGATAAAAATTTGAACATACCTGTTTTGAAATTTAATTCAATTTTATCTTCGGTTAAGCCGTCCAATATGCATGTTGAAATATCGGGAGATGTTTTGTTGTAATAGAAAATTCCGGAATGTATTTGAACAGCAGTCGTTTCAAAGGGGATTAAATCATATTGACCATTATTTTGGAAGGTCACTGTAAAACTGATCAATTGTTCGATCAATTGGTCAGTTTGAAATTGCACGACAAATTGGTATGTGCGATTGGCCAAATAGCTGGGCGCCTTACCCTTTGAAGATATTTCTTTGTGAGGGGAATCATCATTGGTTAACCTGAAATCGCCCTTTATACGAAATCGCATTTTATTCGCATTCAGGAAATATTGGCCTTGAAGTTTATCATCGAAATAAAAATCAAATTTTAATTCCTCCGCACCATGACGAATTTTGACTTCGGCAAAAGAGTTTGTTTTTTTCTCATAGGAATATTTCCCTTCTAATAGAACCCGGGATTCAACCCTGAATTCGTAGGTGTCATGATCGAAAAATTCAAGTACCGTACCCCCATCATCTAAATGAAACACAATGTTATCGAGGGAATCCGGTGTAGCATCATAGGATAATTCCTTCGGTTTCGCACCGGCGCAACCGGTCATCAAAATTGTCCCTATAAAAATGGCGGAAACCAAAAAGGTCGATAACGTATTCTGATTTAACATTGATAAATTCTTTTAAGATTTATGACGGTTATATGAACTTAATCAAGAAAGGCAGGATTCAGCAAGTCCCGACTAAGCCGGGGGTGTATTTCTTCAAGGATGAAGCAGGGGAAATAATCTATATCGGGAAAGCCAAACAATTGCGGAATCGTGTACGCACCTATTTTCAGCAGAGTAAACACCAGTCCGCTAAAAATATTTCCATGATTAAACGGATTGCGAATGTGGAATGGTTGGTGGTTCGATCTGAAGTGGAAGCCCTCCTCACAGAAGCCAATCTTATCAAGCAGCATCAGCCCCATTATAACGTGAGCCTGAAGGATGATAAATCATTTCCCTATATCCGCATTACCAAAGAGCCTTATCCACGGGTGTTTATCACTCGAAAAATCGTTAGAGATGGATCAAAATATTTCGGCCCATATACGGATGTACTCCACCTTAGACGGTCATTAAAAGCCGTCCATAAAATTTTTCCCGTCCGCAGTTGCGATTATTTCATTGATGATGCATCCGTTGCAGCGAAAAAAGTGAGCCTATGTTTGGATTATCACATCAAGAAATGCCAGGGACCTTGCGAAGGGATGGTGTCGGAAAAAGATTATAATGCAATGATTAAACAGGTGATCCAGTTTTTGCAGGGACGAACCAAGGAGACTGAAGTTTATATTCAGGACCAAATGACAAAAGCGTCCGCCGAAATGCGATTTGAAGATGCAGGGATGTATCGGGATCAGCTCCATGCCATCGGTCGATTCAAAGATCGCCAGCGAAAGGTCACTGCTGATTTTGAGGATCGGGATGTATTTGCCCTTGCTGAAGAAGAAGATTATGGTGTGGCAGTCATTGTCCGCATCCGGAATGGACGTATCACCAGCAGAGAAAAATTGTCCTTAAGAAATCTGGATCAATCGGATGCAGTGATGATGGAAACGATAATATCCCGCTTTTATCTGGAATCGGATTTTATTCCCAAAGACATTTTATTGCCCAATGATCCTGCTAACAAGAATCAGTTGGTTGAATGGCTGAAAAAGAAGCGGGGAGGGGCCGTTCATTTTATTGTGCCCCAGCGCGGAGAAAGAGCGAAAGAAGTTCGCCTCGCTTTTCAAAATGCAAAACTGCTTTTGGGCGAATGGATGATCAACCGGAAGAAGAGGAGAGAATTGGTGCCGAAAATGGTAAACCAACTGCAAGAAGATCTCCAATTGAAAGTCCCCCCGCGTCGAATTGAAGCATTCGATATTTCCCATTTAGGTGGGACCAATACGGTGGCATCCATGGTGTGCTTTGTGGATGGAAAGCCCAGAAAATCAAAATATCGAAAATTCAAAGTTAAGACTGTAGCCGGGATTGACGATTTTGCATCCATGCGGGAGATCGTTTTTAGACGATATAAACGGGTGAAAGAAGAGGGCACAGGGGTGCCCGATTTGGTATTGATTGATGGGGGTAAAGGTCAACTCAGTATGGCCGTATCAGCACTGCGGGAATTGGGGTTGGATTATTTACCGATCGTGGGGTTGGCAAAGCGATTGGAAGAAGTGTTTGTCCCGGGACAGTCGGAAGCCCAATCCATTCATAAACAAAGTCCGGGGTTGATTTTATTGCGTCGTGTTCGGGATGAGGCCCACCGGTTTGCCATCACTTATCAAAAACAGAAGCGGACAGACTCGGTCACTAGATCAATATTTCATGATATTCCCGGTATGGGCGAAAAGCGCGTACAAAAATTATTATCAGAATATTCCGATATAAACACCATCGCCGGATTAAAACCGGAACAAATCCAAAATGAATTGGGATTCCCTAAATTGATCGCTGAAGGAATTGTGGAATTGGCAAAGAAAAACCAAATTGAATGATTGTGTATTATCATTCCGACATGACAAATAAGGTCTATCAGGGATGATCGACCCACATTATTAAAATAGGGTCATGACTAGTTGAGCGGGTTATTTTGAAAGATTTTCAGCATAATT
>CAYFJU010000109.1:0-4625 GCA_964343505.1 uncultured bacterium | reverse complement strand
TACACGGTTTTTATTTGAGCTGAAGCGATCAAAAACACAGTTTTAACCTAAAGGCAGGAGAGGCAGGGACTCTTCTGGGTATTTCAAAGCAATCTTGTAGTAAAATCAATTACCCCATGCCAAAACTTTTCCCCATGACGCCCATACCGACTGCAAAACCGGTACCAAGGGCCCAAGTGATGAAGGACAATAGATAGGCTTTCCCAAGGGATATTTCGCCCACAGATTTGACTCCGATCCCCACTAGGATCACATACCAAAGGGCAAACGGGGTGATGGAGGCCAGAAACAGGTATATGCCTGGGCCGGTGGATGCTTCCGACAGGAAAATATTCAAGCCGGTGCGGGCCAGGTCGCCGGTGGTGGTGACGTCCGCCGCACCCCGCAAGTAGACCATACCCATGTTGACCAGGGCGCCAACGGCCAGAATCACACTGGACCAGCCCACAATGCTGAAGGATTTTTTAAACGACAAGCGATCGGTAAATAAAAAGGATAACATTAACAGTATCCCACCTACGAGGGCCCAGCGGATGAGCGTCATCAACGGCACCGTAGCAAATGCCAGGATAGAAAATGAGCCGGCCCGTTCCAGGACTTTTTCCACTTGCTCCGGAGGCAGTTTATCCGCCAATTGGGCGGCCATCAGGGAGGCCTGGGCCGGCTGCATGAGCAGGGCCGTCAGGATACCCAGAACGGATACCAGGATAAAGGGAGTAATCCAACCGGGAGCTGCTTTCTGCTGTTCGAACAGCGCTGAAGGGGCGGAAAATATATCGGTTATCGATTTCATGATTTCTCCTCGACCCAACTGAGGGTCTGGTTATTGTTTTCTTCATCAACAACGCTCAGGAAAACCTCTTCCAGAGCAGACAGTTTCGCGTCTTCTTTCATTTTTTCTTTAAATCCGTTGCGGATGTTTTCAGTCGTATTTTGATATACAATTTTTCCTTTATTGATAATGGCAACCTCATCGCATATATTTTCGACATAGCTTAAAATATGGGACGTTATCAATATAGTCGTACCTTTGTTTTTTAAGTCCAGAAAAAGCTGTTTCGTTTTTTTAATAGCGATGGCATCCATGCCTTCAAAAGGTTCATCCAGCACTAAAATATCTGGCTGGTGGATTAAAGCGGCAGCTAAGGATACCTTTTTCTTCATACCGGTAGAATAGGTTTCAATCAACTCATTCCGTTTGTTTTGCAACTCAAAAAAGGCGATTAACTCCTTTGACCTTTTTTCTGAAACGGAATTCTCCAAACCATACATTTGGCCTGCAAATTCTAAATACTCCTTTACGGACAATTTGTCGATATATACTGGTTTTTCAAGTAAAAACCCAGTTTTGGCTTTATAATCAAATGATGTTTCAGTAATTGCCTCTCCAAATAACTCAATGGTCCCACTATCCTTTTTCAGGATATTGACTAATATGTTAATAGTGGTTGATTTGCCGGCCCCGTTGGGACCTACAAATCCAAAGAGGGCTCCTTCTTGAATTTCTAAATCCAGCCCATCCAAGGCAACAACACCTTTTTTATAGGTCTTTATTAAACCGGAAATCTTTAGGACAGTTTCAGCCATATAGTCTTTCATAAATTTTTTGATAATTGTTTTTAATGTAATTCACTGAAAATTTAACTGAGTAGAAATAAGTGACCATCAACAAACCAATGTAAAGGATCCATACTAACCATGAAACAGGAGAATTAATTAATCTCAAAAGAAAATTAATGAGAAATAAAAACCCGGTTAATAGCATCATTAGAAATATATTGAATGAGAATGGGCTAAATATTCTTTTGGGGTATAGTGCTGAAAATATATTTCCCATCGAAAATATCCCAATTATTACAGGAATAAGAAAAAATATTTTATTCCAGCCCCCAACAGGAAGAGGGTTAAAATAATTCAAAATAAGATGTACAAGGGCCGTGGGAATAATGATTAAACAAATAAATAATGCATTCCGAGTTAGAAGCACCTCTTTGAAATTGAACGGAAAAATTGACGGTGATTTAAAATCATTTTCAAAAAGAGAGTATATATTTGTCAAATGTATAATATTACTAAATATGATTATAAGGGGGATAAAGCCCGAGAGGATTAGGATATATCTGGTTTCAATTAATTGGCTACTAATTAATGCTAATACAGGAAAAATAAATAATCCAAATAAAACCTGTTGATATCGCCTTGCAATAGCAATGGTTGTTTTTACCATTTTAATAGTTCACAACTTTTGACGGTTTAAACCGACTTTTAACGATAAAAAACATGGAAAAGAAAATGACTATAGTGGCTAAAATTAAAATCAATATGTTTCCATTTTCACCTGCTTTATAGTATAGGATTTCTTTTTCAATCCAACCCACTAGAGGAATATTTATATAGAATGAATCCGATTTTGTATAAAGAGGGATGGAATAAGGAATTTGTAAAATCACAAAAGCCAACATTGGTAGATTTTTATTATGCCGCCATTTGAATGGGAATGATAAATAAATGGCATCGATTATCATTGGTACGGAAACAACTAATAATGCGACTTGTATAAAAATAATTAATCCCAATAAAACATCGGTTGTGACTGAAAAATATATAACTAAGATCAATAAAGGTAATAGATAAAGTAGTGATTTTAAGTTGATAAAATGGGGAATAAAATAAAGTTTCATCTGCTTAAAGAATGTTAAAGGGAAAAGTGAGAAGACCATTGGATGAGGCATTACCTTGAATACTTTATCATATATTATTGATGAAAATAAAATCCAAACTACCAAATACAATGACACAGTAATCATACCCGTTTCATTTGAAAATATTGTAAGGACGGAAATTAAAAACCCTGTAGATATGAAAATACCAAAAGGAATAAATAAGTAAATCCACAGAGACATGAGTCTGCCTCTTGTTTTTATTTTCCATATGACTTCTAAAAAGTATTTATTCATTTGTATCATACCTGTTATAAATGTAGTCATTATTATTCATAATGAGGGGGCCGAATTAATCGGCCCCCATCCTTTTAACTTTTATTCACTACAACTAAAGCCAACACTAGTAGCATTAGTAGCTATTCCTGCGAGCCACCATGCAAAAGAGGCTCCACCTGTAACACCCATTAAAGCAAATGCTGCAACAGACATGCCTACAACAGACGCTATACATGATGCAGAATGCCCTCCCACCACATCATACTCCATGATGACAGACTGTGTTTGGGTTATTGGTTCTTGTTCCATTGCATTTACAGCCTGTAATACCACCGTAAATGTCATTGTTGTAATCAACAGTGTTGAAATGAGCTTTTTCATCTCATTCCTCCTTTGTTTAAGGTGGGAAATCACGCCATTTCAGGGTAATTTCCCACCGCTTGTGACATTGTGTTACCGGTACTCATCCTCATGACTTGCCGGTAACGTTCAAGCGAGAGGGCAGTGCCTCCGGTCTGCCCTCTCTATTTGGAGGGTTTCACCCTGCCAAATTCTTTTAAATTTCTTCGATTTCATTTTTAAGCGGCCAATGGCGGGGTCGATCATTTGGACGTAATCTTCATTGGCTTTTTCTATCACCACATAATGGTTCCCCCGCACGAAGGCAATCACCGGTTTGCGTGCCTCTAAAAAATCGGACCATATATATTTCCATCCCCGGGCGTTGAGCCCTTTTAATTCGGCCATGCGTTTCAGCCCCAGCATGGAGGTCCCTTCAGCATTGATCCCGGCAATCGTTTCAATTTCTTTAAAAGACGCCTTTATACCGTAATGTTTAAATACATTCATGAGCGCTGCCGGGCCGCAGTCGCTTTTACCTGCTTGCCGTATGATGTTTCCACCTTGAACCGGTTGCCACCCAACGATTAAAAAGGAGATTTCTCGGGAGTAAAAACACATGGCTATAACCAAAAAACCAAAAGTGGAAAAACCTACCATACCCATGATTTTTTTAAACCTATTCACGGATCAATCTCCCACGTGTTTTAGAGGGATTTTCCCTGTGTTGTAATAGGTCGTCAGAATATCCAGCAAATTTCTTTTTGGTTTATGTCCATGCCACCGGTAACGGACAATGCCGGTAGAATCCACTAAAAAACCGGTCGGTAATGAGGTTACGCCTAATGCATCTTGTATAATTGGGTCCAATTGACGCACTTAAAATGGTACAGCGTAAGCGGATAAAAAATTAGCGGTTGTGGCGGTGTCGCTTAAGCTGAAAGCAACCATAGGAAAATGCTTCCGGGCCGGTCCCGGTAAAGAAGCAAAATCGGCCATCTGCTGAACACAATGGGAGCAAGTCGGTTTCATCACTAAAGCAATCCAGGTTTTTCCAGTGAAGCCCTCGGGTATTCCAGGGAATGAATCTCCAATGGAAACGCGGTGGTTATTGATGGGGTTGGACGCATAATAATAAACGCCTGCTGCAAATGGAAGCAGGATTGAAAGGAGAATGATACTGATCGATTTTCTTGTCACAATTTTAAGAATTCTACCCTGTTAGTGGTTGATTGATTACGTGGGCCACCTAAAATAGTACTCCCTCCCTTTAATGCATGTATGGTTAAATAAAATATGGGTCAAGACTAGTTGGCATAACATGAAAAGCTGTAAGTTCCATAATAG
>CAYFJU010000108.1:0-5206 GCA_964343505.1 uncultured bacterium | reverse complement strand
GGGCAATTATGCAGCCTGATTTTTTACTTGGTTTAACCTTAGAATACAGGCAGGAAATGGTTGTCGCACATTAATAAACAACTGATTTAACCACCGACCCAAACACCCCATAACCGCCTTCAACAGTCCTTACCATTTCGTTATACACTTGGGGTTTTAAGGCCACCAAAGACTGTAAATAATCGGCCATATTTTTATCATAACTGTACACTTCAATCCTGTTTAAAGGGTCATGTTTTTCATGTTGAGTGGGAACAGAGAATTGAATTACATCCTCATTGTTAATGGCAATCCGTTGGGCGTAATCCATCCCCATACCATAGATGGGGTATATTTCGACTAAGTGAATGGATGTGTCCGGTGTGATGGCCAATCCCAGTGCATCAGCTTTCGAGCGATCTTCAATAACTTTCGGTAGATTGGGTACACTTGTTTTGCCCATTAATACGGGAAAATCCGTACTGTCGATTTGAATAGAATAGGATTCACCCGTTTCCGGGATAAAATTTTCATTATCATAAGTGCCGTCATCCTTAAATGGAAATTGGGTTGTATCTCCATCATCATGAATAATCCGGACCCTGGCACTGTCAATCGTGGGTACAAAGATTGCATTATCCTTTACAATTTCATGGACAAAAAATGCCCGTTCAACCCTTATAAAGGATGTGCCGTAATTTTTTCCATCCACCCTCAAAATGCCAAAAATATTCAGGCCCGGTTCAAATTCTGTATCGACGATATCTTTTGGCATGGGGCCGGGTTGGGTCGGCAGATCACAGGAAGCAAAGATCAAAATGCAAATAATGGGTATAAACTTTTTCATTTCAAAACTCCAGTGTATATCCTGTTGAAACCATGGGGAAGGGGAATAAACCGAAGGGGTCCAACCCGTAATAACCGTATCCGGGAAGATAGATATAAAATGCCGGATTTCTTTTCAGGAATAAGACATTATTGATGGTCATGGTATAATAGGCCTTGTCCGTGCCTAAAAATTGGGCCAACTGATATCCGAACCCGCTGCGGAGTTTCTTTTTCCAGCCCAAATCCACCTTCACTCGGACAGGGAAACGCACATTGTTTTTCACCGGTGTAATATATTCCTGATAAATGCCCACATCATTGACCACCGGATTATAGACAAAATGGTTGGCCATACCTGTTTCCCAGGTTTTTGGAAATCCGGATGTAACCTGGACCGTTGTACTGAAAGTCATATCCCTGTTAATGCGGTAGGCCAGGAGTGATTTAAACTGATGGGTTTGGTCTCCCGATGCCATAAAATATTTTCCATCCATAATGGAGGCGTAGCTTCGTTTACTGACGGACCAGGCATAGCCCACCCATCCTGAAACGCGGTTCCATTCTCCCTTGACCATGGTTTCAAAGCCGTAGGAATGGCCCTTCCCCCGCTCCAGCGTTTCGGTCTCTTTTTCTGCTTTAATGGCCAGTTGATAATTGTACTGGTAAAGGACGGACATATCTTTATGGTAGGCTGAGATGGAATATTCCCAGGCATTGGATAAGCGGTGTTCAAAACCCAAAATGCGGTGTTCCGATGTAAGGGGTGACTTATCTATGAGAGGGAAATAATAATCCGTTGTCTGGTTGACTTCTACATCGCTGGTATTCATGGATTTTAAAAATTGCCGATAAATGCCCCAGGCGGCCTTGAAGGTTTTATTCCCAAAACGGAGGGCGATGGATGCCCGTGGGTCCTTATACCAAATTTTTTCATTTTCCAATCGCGTAAACCGAACACCGTATTTAAACAGGATAGGGCCGGCTTCGATCTTATCCTGGATGAACCATGCCAATAGGTCCGGGCGATGGGAAACGAATCGGCGTTTGCCTTTTACGCCGCCGATTTCATTTTCAAATTTGAATTTATTCATTTCAGCCCCGAGGGATAATTGCTGGTTCCAGAATAAAAATCCCGTCAATTTTATTTTAGCTGTATTTTCGTCCACAAGGTTTTGAATCCGTGAATCATATTCAATGACTTGATCAATATCATATACCGTATCTCTAAAGGTGATGTTCATAAATGAGCGGGAATCCACATTGAATCCTGATTTATACAGGTGTGTTTCCAGGACTAAAAATGGAGAAAGAATGGATCGGGATTGGATGCCGACTGCAAGGTTTTTGGATTTATTGGTGAGGCCAAATTCATAATTTTTCATCAACTCATTTTGAAAAAGCACTTTTGCGAAACCCATTTCCATGCTGTTATACTGATCGCTGGTGAAGAGGGAAAATCGCAGCCGTGTATTCCCCACCTCCGTCATAAAGGTGGAATTGATATCATAGCTTTGATTGGGCATATTCGCATAAACACGCATCATTACATTTGAAAGAAACCGTCCCGAGACCATGCCTGTGCCCCAATTCCCCAAGGGAAATTCCACCGCCCCTTTTACACTTTGGGTGGAAGGTGCGAATTCGCCCCGGGGTTTCCCCTTCGTGCCCTCATTGGTGGTGAGGTAAAGAATAGACGAATTCCGGCCCCCGAATGTGGCGTCAAAACCGCCCACCAGCATTTCAATATTCTTGATGGAATAGGGGTTGAATAGTGATTTTCCTCTTAATGCATCCTGTGGACTGTAAATGGTTATACCATCCAATTGGACCAGGTTCTCGCCGGGATCACTGCCGCGGACATTATAGAGGGGAGAAAATTCATCCGAAATGGTTACACTGGGAGACAGTTTAACCAGGTTATATATATCTTTATCCAGTTGGGGAACTTCTTTCAGCAGAACAGGGTCTGCTTCAAAACTGGCAATATCCATATCCCGCTGAACGATTGAACCCCTGTTGGAGACTACATCAATGGCGTTTAATTCCAATACCTTTGAGGTGAGGACCACTTTATTTAAGTAAACACTGCCCTTTGTCAGGTCAATCACCTTGGTTTCTTCTGCGTAGGCAATATGGGAAAAACGGACCTGAATTGAATCAGCGTTGAGGCCGGTGAGGACAAAAAATCCGTTTGCATCAGAAACAGCCCCCTGATCCGACCCTTCCACAATCACATTGACGCCGATGATGGTGGCGCCGGATTCCTGATCCACAATATAACCGGACACAGTTTGGGCTATAGATGCGGCAGATAAAATGATGAAAATTTGAATGAGTTTTTTCATCGTAATACGACCCCGATGGTGATGAGTAGCCCCGTTTCTGAAAGGGGGAGTTTTGGGGGCCAAACATTCAATCCTTGATAAATGCCAAACCCGGCATAAAATCCTTCATAAAAGCGGGGATGGTATTCCGTATTATAGGTGGCCATTAATTTCAAAAATGGCCAGTATTCTACTTTGAGGGAATCCAATTTTTTCCAATTATAGCGAACGGTACCGATTCGATAACCATAGGAGAGGCGGCTGATAAAACGATTATTTAACCGCTTTACTTCCAACTTGCCTTTTTCGCCCATGCCGTAGGTTTCATAATCGGCTGTTTTCTGGTAAGTAAAACCAAAACGTGGGAGTCCCCGTTTATAATGTTTGATCTGATCTTTGGGATAATTCAGAGTCAAGCGCCAATCCCATAAAAAGCCATTTTGGAGAACGACATTATCCACACGAAGCGTGAGCATCCGTTTATAGGGCAGGGGAGAAATGGGGTTGAGTGTATTCGATTGCAGCACTTCTTTTTGCTCCCGGACCCATTTTTCAAAAATCCGCCCGGAATGACCGGCTAAACTTTCACCTTCATCTCTTTTGAGGTAAACATCCCATTGGCATTCATTAATAATATCTCCCAAGGGGGATTGGAGTTGTGTATGGGCATTGAGGATTCTTTTTTGCTTTTTCGGCATGGCGCTGTCATACCAATAATCAAAATGGTTGATGATTAATGTATTGCGGGCCGAATTCCCGGTCGTGCCGGATTGAGCTCCGAATAGGATTACAATAGGCTGATCCATTTCATAGATAATATCAATGGGCACATGTCCGTAAACCCATTTTATTAATCGTTTTTTGAATTTCTGTTTACGGGTTGAATCAGGAAAAACGGCCGTATCACTTTTATCCCCGCCTGATATAAGGAAAAGATCTTCCGCATTGGGCCGTTTATCCACCACATTCACATCCATCAATTCGAAGGTGAGTGAATCGGTGCTGATGGTCACTGTGTCCGTGAGGAAATCTGTATTGAGTTTATCAATAAAAGATTGGGCGGAGAGGGTTGTGACAGATATGAGTCCGGCGATGGATAGGTGAATCAGTTTCATTGTAATTGAGTTAATATTCCGAGCAATCGTCCTTTCTTATAAAAGTTGAATGTTCAAGTTAAGTGATATCAATTGACTTATCAATAGGGCCTAGAGCCTATTGAATTATTTGTAATCTCCAGTATCCAGTTTATCATCCAGCAACCGCTCTGATTTTCCATTTACCTGTTCGCTTTGAAACCATAAACCCTAATAAATCATCCCACATAAATTCGGTTTTCCCTTCTTTTGTCCGATGACCGATAAACAGGTAATCTTTTTCGCCTGGCTGCCAATAGACCATTTCATCCAGCATATTTTTATATAATTCATATTCCATCACGACAGGATCATAGGTCTCTTTGTAATCATCCATTGAATATTCTGTATAGTCAAAACCGGAGAACAATGAGGTTAAATTTATATCTGAAGTCGCCCATGGCTTCTCCCATGATTCCAAGAAATAAAGTGAATCTGTGAGAAAGGTTTTATATGCAACGGTGTCCTTTTCAATGTATGCTTCCACAACCTTCAGCGAAAATGTCATCGCTTCTTCTTTTAAGTCTTCCTCTGATTCACCTTGAGGAGAGGAGCAGTTGAAAATGACGAGACTCAAAGCGATGAGCCAGCCGGCTTTCGCTTTCTGTTTTTTGAACAAATCAGCCGGGGCGGCAAACAGGTTTACAATCGATTTCATATTCCCTCCTTGACCAAGTTATAGGTCAGTTTTACAGTTTGATTGGTTAGAATTTGCATCAACTTAATGGGCGTGTCAATACGGTCTAGACCGTATTTTTAATATGGGGTGAAGACCGTATAAAATGAAATCCTCAGGGGGAGTTTTGTCTAATAAAATCAGGAAAAGTATTTATTGTAACCCAATGTATAAATGTTGAGATATAATCTAATTACAATAGTGTCCGGTAAAAATTTTAAAAATGGTCTGATAATCCCCGATAATAGGGATAATTTATCCCAGTA
>CAYFJU010000107.1:0-5475 GCA_964343505.1 uncultured bacterium | reverse complement strand
TGCTATTATGGAACTTACAGCTTTTCATGTTATGCCAACTAGTCTTGACCCTTATAAAATATGGAGTGGATTGACTATGTCAATCCAAGCAACAACATAGTTGATGCAGTCCAAAACCCGTTATTTTATGATGTTTTCAATTAAATATTTTCTGGATCAATTGATTTGCACAACGGGTTTATAATTAAGAAAATGGGTTATTGTTTCCCGACAATTTTATATTACCATCCTTGGCAGGGTTGGATTCATGTGCATAAAAAGGTCATAAACCGAAACACCTGTCTTTGCCGAAATCCAGTTGGGATCAATTTCCGGCGCACCTGTGCCGATCAAAGTAGCCACATCACCAACATTCACTTCTCTTTTATTCCCCACCTCTACAATGGCATGACTGGCCGAAACCGCACCAATGACAGGATAGGTTTTTCTTCCAATCAATACGCGGGCGCCCTCCACAGCTTTTCGGGGATAGCCATCTGCATGCCCAACGGGAATGGTGGCGATCCAAGTCGGTTTTTCAGCGATATAATTGCGACCGTAACTCACACTATCGCCTTTTTTTAATTTCTGTACGCGAACCACACGGGCCTTGAGGCGGATGGCACTCTTTAATGTCCCTTGTTTAGACTGCTTTTCCGGATCATTGGGATAGCCGCCATATAGGGCCATCCCCGGGCGGACCATATCCAGATGGGCTTCAGGAAAATTAAAAACAGCACTGGATGAAGCGGCATGAAGTGTGCCCAACTTGATGCTGTTGCGGGAAGATTTTTCCACGACGGACAAGAATCGTTTTAATTGCTCCACATCAAAATCAGGTTCTTCGGTAAATCCCATGAAAACACCCTCGAATGAAACTGATCCACTGTTGGCAATGGACCGGATCAAGGCAGGCGCTTTTCTGAAGTTGACGCCCATCCGACTCATGCCCGTATCTAAATACAGTTGTGCGGGTACGGGACCGCCAAGCACTTTTGCCATAGGGTTGATGAACCCCATGGCATTTTCATCAATGATGCAAGGTGTAATATTTTTTCGGGCCAATGATTTTGCTTCAGATACAGGAAACTGTGCCATGAGGTGAATGGGCTTTCTGATCCCTGCTTCACGGAGCATAAGGGCCGCATCCAGTTTGACAATGGCAAAGGCTTTGATTTCATTGAGCGGTTCCAACAGTTTGGCCGCCAGGGTGAGGCCAAGTCCGTATGCGTTATTTTTAATCACGGCCAAAATCGAGCGGCCGTTTGTCAAGCGCCGAACTTCCGCCACATTGTGAAGGAGTGCTTTATCATCGACTTCGATCCATGGATCAAACCGATCCTTTGGGATGGATGATACAACAGGTGAATTTCGTGTGGAACCATAGGCAAGGGGATGTATGCCCGTTGCGGCTACCGCCAGCATAGTTGATCCTAAAAATTTTCGTCTTGAAATAGTCATTTTATGTCCTCATTAAGTGAAGGCAAAATAACAAAAATATAATTAAATCCAGACGTCATTTTCGGCGGTGTGTTCCCCGGGTGTATTTCCCGTGTTGACCACACCTTTCGGTGCGATGATTATGATTTGGCATTCTGATTCAGCCATGGGTTTATGCTCGACCCCTTTGGGGACCACAATCATTTCACCTTTCTTTAGGTGAACCGATTAATTTCGGAATTCGATCGTCAGTTCCCCATCAATCACAATAAATGTTTCATCCGTTTCTTTGTGGGCTTGCCGGGTAAATTCACCTTTAACTTTTACCAATTTGAATTGGTAGTCATTCATTCCCGTAATCACTTTTGGGGACCAATGATCCGAAAATAATTTGAATTTTTCAGTAATATTAATTGTGTGCGGACTCATGATAAGCTGAATTAGGGTTTAAACCGATCTTTATAAGTTAATATGGATAATAGCTTTTTGTCCAATGTCCACACTTTGCAATCGCGTTCTTTGGCATAGACTAAAATAGCAGAATCAATAAGCCCCACACCCTTATCCAGCCAATTCTTATTCCCGGATATTTCACCTGCTTTATAGAAAATGCCATCCAGGGAGAATTTGGGAAGGTGTCGCCAGTAATTGGCAATGATTGTTCTTTCTCGTTTGTTTTTTGCTCCCTGCATAAGTTCGCCAAAAACGGGTTCCGCTGCAACAATCTCACCCTGCTCCAGGTGGGCTTTTAGTTTAGGGAATATGGATTTGTGATTTTTAAAGAATTCGATCCAGACTGACGTATCAACAACAATCACGATCGATTGGTTTTTCTGGCCGATTCCGCGTCAAAACTGGGTTTGAATTCCAAAGGGTCTTCGGATACTTGTTTATTCAAATCACTGATCTTTTTGATATCCACCCATTCGGTAAGCGCCTTGATCAATGAATCGGTAATATTTTTCCCATCTGTCAATTCTTTAACTTCAGCAATGAGTTCTTCAGGGATAAGGGCTGTAACTTTCATATACAAATATACGATATGGCATCGTATGAAGAAAACGATAATTATATACTAATTGTTAACTGCCACAACATCGCTTACCGAAATTACTGCAAGGACATCGCGGACTCTTAATAATAACACGCCAAATAAACGTGCTGCACAACATGTATAAAATCCCCCGATTTGTTTTGCTTAATCCTATGAAACAAAATACAAAAACCCGTTAACATATTAGGTTGTACATTATCCCCTGCAGGGTAAATAATCAAATCACCGGGAATGTCCGAAAACCATATATGAATGAACATGTAGAATGGATCCAATAAGGATATTGGGGTTTTCACTAGCTTCAGTACAAGTGATATCAATTATGAATAATGAACCATTTGGACCTATTTCATTTTACCCTGCCTGTAAAAGATGAATATCAAATGTTACGGTTTGGATTCCAGCTTCATTTTTTTCCATCGGTAGAATCCTCATTTTTGCCTCAGGATCAGATGCCCATGGATCAGATTCGATATAAGGATCATCTTTAAAGTAAATTTGCGAAATCAATTCTTGGTGTTGTTCAGCCGTTACTCTAAAGTGAACATGGCTTGGACGGAATGTATCTCCATTTAAATATCTTCCAGGAATGATTGTTTTAAATTGATAGTCCCCATCTTCTTCAGTTTTTAATCTTCCCCTATGAAGAAAATCTTCACTTGCATTATCATATTGACCCTCATCACTTGCTTGCCATATATCCACAATTGCATCATTCAAAAGTGTTTCGCAGTCCTGGTTATATACTCTGCCTTTTATTATTAAATTAGTGCCCTTTTGATTCGGAAAAGTCAGATCGCTTCTAAAGGGTGCATTCGCTCTATAAAAGGGTCCTAGAATATCTGAAGTTGTTTTGCAATCTGCTGTAGCGGTCGTAATTCCATTCTCTTTGTTACATGATACAAATCCAAATGCATAAACTGAAACAGCGTATAATGCTGAATTTTTAATAAATTGCCTTCTACTAAGTTCTTTCACAATTTTGCCCCCTTCTATCATAAATCAATATTAGCGTTTTAATTCTTGAAAATCTTTCATTTTTCTCTTGGTTATATAGCAAGTAGCGTTTGAGTTCAGCCGCGGCCGTATGCCGTCGGGTGGAACAAGAGGTTAGACAGCACACCGGCCTGTGCTTACGCGCTTACCTTCTCCGGCCCGGCTGTGCGATATGGCCGTAATCCCCTAATCAGAAGCCAAAAACCCACTGTTAATTCGAATAAACCCCCAGGCATCATATACGCCCACCCGACGATCTTCACGAGGTTGGGGAAGATGATGATCGCGAAAGAACCTGCCGCAATCAGCAAGGATCCAAACACTCCCAAAGCAGCCAACGCTCTCGGGATGTACTTTGACTTAAACCACAAATAGCAAAAAACCGTGGATCCAAGTCCAAGAAACACGAAGCCCACGTCAAACCCGGCGCCATACGCGCCAATCGGTATCCTCGCCAACGCCTGCAATTGATCTGTTCTCAATGCCTGCAAGTAATCGGCACCGCTCAAGAGCCGCAGAACGTCAAAACTATTAAGCTTCGCAGCAACAAATATTGCGGTCTCCACCACTCGCATGAATGCCGCAAACAAGGCGAGATTTTGATTTACTCGCTTGAGAATCACGTAAAGAGCCGCAATCAGGGCTACATCAGCTAACGCGGCAAGTAAACTGCTGGCGATGCCGAGACGCCATAGCCGCTCGTGCGCAATGATGTTCCGGGCGGTTTCCGCAGCATTGTCGGCGACAATAAGAGTACCGCGGACATAAAACTCAGCAAAGACCCCTGTTGCCATTGCAAACAGGTAGGAAAATCCCACGACTCTTGCAGCTTTGCGTTGTGATGTATCGATGATACGGTTTGTCATTTCAATTCCCCCAAATTTGTTGGGTAGTTTCAAATGTCTTTCTTGGTTGTTCATCTAAATTTAATATTTACAGTCTTTTCATAAAACTATCCTTTTCTCCCCCCTCCCTTTTTTTGCAGGCAACACCATAAAGTGAGCTGTCGTCTATCTTTGCTGCAGTGCCTAAGAAAAACCTAACGGTTGAATTGAGCCTCCCCGCAGAATGCGGGAACGCTTGAATGAATTGTTTGGCGGCTCTGGCAGAGCTTTAGTTAATCTTTGCACGTTAGATTCATCCAAGCGGCAGATCAAGAATGCGCTGTCGGTTCCTGGATCTTCCAACCCCTGACCAAAAGCCAAAGCATTAAGATGACTTCCCCGAAGAAGGTGATCATGGTGAATCCAACGTCGACATTGGGATAGAGGTAGGGGCGCAATTCACTGATCAGATAGCCCAACCCGGCGATTGCCAACAGAATTCCCAATATCTTCGGGATGTAGCCAGACCGGTACACCAGGTAACCCAGCAATACAAGATGAATCCCGAAAAGCACCAGGCCCATGCTCCATTCGTATCCGAACGATTTTAGCAGAAGATGAACCTGGGCATGCAGCTGATCGGACCCAAACATCGTGAGGTAATCCGGTGTTTTCACTATACGAAAAACGGTCACAAACTTTAGCAGGCCAAAAAAGGCGATCACTGTATAGACCAGCCTGAACCACGCGGTCAGCAATGACAGCGATCGATTGACCGGGATGAGCAGAACATAGAGCGCCCAGGCAACGAGCACATCACAGATAAAGGTGATTAGGTAGGCAAACATGCCGGCGAGAAAAAGCCCCTGATTAGCCACAATGTTCTGAGTGGTTTCCTCGATCTCCCCCGGAATAATCAGCTTTGGGTAGACAATGAATTCAGCAAAGGGGGCCGCAAATGCCATGATTAGAATGCTAAAGCCGGCGACCAGTGCTGCCTGACGCAATGCAATCCCCTGATTATGCATTACTGAGTTCATTGAACTCACCTCCTTCTTTAATCCCATACGGTCTCCTTGGTGTGTCTCTATTGGCCCTGGGCTTGTCCATCTGCTCCAGTCGCCGCCTAACGATATCTATGTTCCCCTTTGCTGATTGATTTAATATAAGCCTGGCAGCTTG
>CAYFJU010000106.1:0-5500 GCA_964343505.1 uncultured bacterium | reverse complement strand
TGCTATTATGGAACTTACAGCTTTTCATGTTATGCCAACTAGTCTTGACCCTTATTTAATCTCTCTGATATGATTTTGTCTGCTGCCGGCGCCATCCCAAAATTGGAATGCCCCACGCCGGGAACTGTAGCTTTAGTCCATTTAAATTCTATTTTAAGTGAATCGGCCAATGTTTTTGCCTGTGCATAGAAAGAGTGGCCCCGTTCAAAACGATGTTTCCCCTGGCGCATGGCCTCCTCAGTTTTCCTCAGGGAGGAAGCGTTGGGATTTGTATCATTCTCTCCGAGTAGAACAACAATATCCAGTCCGAATTTGGGTGTCAACTTTTCCACTGTCATGGGTGAGTTTTTGAATCCATAGGGGAAGATTTCACTAAAATCCGTCATGGTGTACCACCCCGCGTTTGCCGCCACAAATACAACAGCATTTTTCGGTTCTGTAAACAGGGCAAAACGATGGACGAACTGTGATCCGGCTGAGTGGCCATAAATCCCATATTTATCCGCAGTGGTGACGCCTTTTTCTTTTAAAAAATAAAAGATGGGTTCAATGATCGCATAGGACCACCGGGTTGAATCTGTAAATGTTGCGCCATCAACCATCCCCCCCCCCAGGTTGTATTCAGCAGAGCCCGGAAATTGGTGCTCATCCAATTCGGGACAAACCATGAGAAAATTGTAATCCCTCGCGGGATCAACCCAATCCAGGCAATTACCCGTGGCATTTCGAGTTGTACCGTGCATGACAAACACAATCGGTATATCCTTTATGGTGGAATCAGAAAGATATGTATGAATAAAGATTGGTTTATCCTCAAGGGTCGCGTATTTATCAAAGGTGAATTTGCCAATGCCTTGAGTGACTAATCGTGTTTCCGCCCGGTTTACCTCCTCCGGTTCAGCCGGATTGTCATTGCAAGAAACAAAAATCAGGCTGGTCAAGAAAAGTGTAACTTTTTTGAAAGAAATGAAGTGTAAAATATTTATCATTTTGTTAATTTATCGGGGAGTCAATTAACTCATTTTAAGAAATTGAGAATCTAAATTAATCTTGCGAGAAAAATAAATATTCATGAGTGGTAACAGCAAAAAATTCGCCATTTTAAGCCATGATGCTTTTAACTATATCCTGAACAAAACAGGGAATATGCTAATTCGCTATCGTACCGATGAGGTGGTGGCCGTAATTGACAGAAGTAAAACCGGTAAGACAGCAAAGTCGGAATTGGGGTACGGTGGCGATATTCCCGTAGTTGATAGTTTTAATTCTGCCAAGGCATTCAACCCCGATACACTGGTCATAGGCAATGCTTCCCAAGGGGGCTTTATTAGTCCGGCCTATCGGGCAGAAGTGGTGGATGCGATCAAAACAGGATGTGATATTATCAGCGGTATGCACCAGTTTCTGAATGATGATGCAGAATTATCCAACCTTGCTGAAGAATATGGTGTATCCTTAACCGATCTTCGCCGGCCACCTGAAACACCGAATTTCCCAAAAGGATCCTGGTTTGACAGAAAAATCCCCGTTCTGTTAATTGTGGGTACAGATTGTGATACAGGCAAAATGACCACAGGGTGGGAGCTTACTCAACGGTTAAAGAAAATGGGCCACAATGTCGCATTTGTAGGTACGGGTCAAACAGGTATTCTTCTGAGTGGTTCAGGTGTGCCCATTGATGCAGTAAAGGCCGATTTTATGGCCGGAGAGATCGAGCATGAAATTGACAAATTCAATTCAGAAACAGAATTGATCATTGTTGAAGGGCAAGGGTCCCTCACCAACCAGTATTATGCCGGTGTTACCCTTGGGCTCCTGCATGGGGCCATGCCTGATTATATGGTGATGACACACGATCCCGGCAGGGATATGGATGTGTCCGATTACCCCATTTCATCCATGGGAGAGGTTATGCAGCTGCATCTGGATCTCATGAGGAATTTCCGCAAATCCAAATTCATAGGCATTAACCTGCTGACATTTGCTTTATCTGAGGAGGAGGCAAAGGCAGAGATAGATAAAACTGAAAAAGAATATGGCATTACTACGACGGATTTAGTCAGATTCGGGGATAGGAATTTGATTGAATCCATCGCACAGGTTTTAGGAGAGTGAAAAAAATACTTTCCGTCACCTTGGTCTTTTTGGTTGGGTGTGCATCTCTCGAAAAAAGGAGTGACGGAGTCTATCCTGAATCTTTACAAAAAGTTCGACAGTCTGCAAACGGTTTGGTTGTTTCTGGCCATCCTCTGGCAACAAAAGCAGGCGTGGAGATGCTGTCGAGAGGAGGAAACGCCGTCGATGCTGCTGTGGCTGCTGCATTTAGTCTAGCAGTAGTCGAGCCCTCTATGAGTGGTATCGGCGGTCGAACCCAGATTCTAATTTATTCCCCTGAAACGGGATTTCATGGTATCGATGGTACAACAGCGGCGCCCAGTGATTACGATTACGAAAATGCGCCAAAAAAGCGCTATGGTTATCCCTCCATCGGAATCCCCGGTGTTGTGAAAGGGTTAACAAAAGCCCTGAATGAACATGGATCTCTTTCAAGAATGGTGGTCATGAATCCTGCCATAGAAACCGCCGAAAAGGGACACCCATTAATTTCTGGTGAGGCCATCCGAATGGCCTTGGTCAATAAGCAATTGAATGAATTTGCAGGTTCCCGCCGGCATTTTTTAAATCCCGACGGTTCCCCTTTGGTGCCGGGGCAGTGGTTTGTCCAAAAGGATTTGGCCAAGGTACTCCGCGCCGTAGCGATGGAAGGCCCCGATGTATTTTATAGGGGCTGGATCGCTGAAACATTAGTGGCTGATAACAAAGCTAAGGGTGGGGTGCTTAGTATGAAAGCATTGGGAGAATATGAAGCCATGGATTCTCACATCGTGAAAGGGAATTACCGTGGTCATGACCTCACAGCCCTTTGGATGCCCGCTTTCGGGGCAATCACCATAGAAGCATTGCAGATTTTAGAATCACTTTCTAATGATCTGACGAATAACCAGGATTGGGGTGAAAATGTTTACCATGCCATTGAAGCTGCTTATTTAGATCGCAGGAAACAGAAATCCTTGGCTGATGCAGATCGACTCACATCCAGGGATTGGGCGGAAAAGCGTGCGGCTGATGTTCATAATGATCAAGCATCTGTAAACTGGAGTAATCTACCTGAATCTTACACTGCTCCAATGGGCCACACGACCCATCTTACGGTTGTGGATAAAAATGGAATGATTGTGTCTTTGACACAAACTGTAGGGACGATAATGGGTTCAAAAGTGGCTACGCCCGGGTTTGGGTTTGTCTATGCACAGACCCTTGGCGGATATCTGGGAGAAGTGAAAGGCGGAGATCGGGCACCATCCCATATATCGCCTATCATTATTTCCAATGATGGTCAACCCATATTGGCCTTGGGCGCCGCCGGTGGATCACGGATTCCATCTTCCATCGTGGCGGTCATAAGCAGGGTGATTGATCAAAATCATACTTTGGAAAAGGCTATGGCATTGCCGAGAGTGCAACCCACGGCAGATGGGGTGGATATTGAATTTACCGGCGAGAATGGGTTTAATGCCGCGGACAGTACCTATTTTGCTTCCATGGGGCACGCAGTCACTGTTCAACGGAAACCGGCGCGGTTTGGCCGAGTCCATGCAGTAATGAAAAATAGAAAAGGAGACAGTTGGACAGGTGTCGCCGACCCCGATTGGGAAGGCAGCGCAGGTTCACCAAAATAGAAAATGAATTTATCCTATACCCCATACCGTATTCAGTGTACGCACCCGTTTGGAATTTCCCGAAGCACCCATGATTATTATGACGTCGTGTTTGTTTACTTAGAACAGAATGGGTTTGTCGGCCGTGGGGAGGCAGCGCCCTCAGGGCGGTATAATGAGTTTACTGCCGATATATTAAATGCATTGGATGATGGAATTGTATTCCCCGAATCCATGGATGATCCCATTGCATTTTCTGAATATGTCTTGCCCCAATGTAAGGGCATCAAAGCGCTGGAAGTGGCCTTCTCAATGGCCATTTTGGATTGGTGGTGCCAGAAGGTAGGGATGCCGCTTTATGAATATTTAGGAGCGGATCCAACAAAAGCACCTAAGACATCTTATACCATTTCTATCGGAGATATGGATCTCATCCCTGAAAAGGTGAAAGAAGGGGCGCCCTATCATATCCTGAAAGTGAAATTGGGTATGGGGGTTGCCAAGGATAAGGAGATCTTAGATGCCATCCGTAAGGAGACGGATCAACTGATTCGCGTGGATGCGAATGAGGGATGGGACCTTGATACGGGGATTGAAATGTGTGAATGGCTGGCGGACCGGAATGTTGAATTTGTGGAGCAGCCTTTTAAATCCACCAATTTGAAGGATACGGCCGAACTGAGAAAGAAATCGCCTTTACCCCTGATTGCCGATGAAAACAGTCTTAATTCAACAGACATCCCCGGGATTGAAGGGGTGTTTGACGGTATTAATATTAAACTCATGAAATGCGGCAGCCTGTTGGAAGGATTAAAAATGGTGAAAATGGCTAGGAAAAGGGACATGCAGATTATGTTGGGATGTATGATTGAATCTTCTGTTGGGATCACCGCAGCTGCCCATTTATCTCCATTGGTTGATTATGCTGATCTGGATGGAAACTTACTTATCAATAATGATCCTTACCGCGGTGTATGGGTCAATGAAGGAAAATTGGTTTTACCCCGTGGCAATGGCCTTGGCGTTTCTTTAAATTCTAATGAAGAAAATTTGCTGTAAAGACGCATAGCAATGCGTCTCTACGAATTCAAAAACAGATCAATATATAGACGCTTTGCAAAGCGTCTCTACCGATTTATATGAAAATACTTGGCATTGAACATATTGCCATTGCGGTAAACAGTCTGGATACTGATGGACAGTTCTGGAAACATATCCTTAAAATCCAGCATCGCAGCACAGAGGATGTTGAAAATCAAGGTGTTACAACGGACATTTATGATACTGGCCAGGGTAAAGTTGAATTATTGGAATCTACCGGCCCTGATACACCCATAGGAAAATTCTTGGGAAAAAGAGGATCAGGCGTCCATCATGTATGTTTTGAAGTGGATGATATAAATAAAGCAATAGAAGAACTTATAGAATCAAAAATTCAAGTGTTATCTGACGAACCCACTATTGGGGCTGAAGGGTATAAAGTGGTATTTATTCACCCCAAAAGTACGGGCGGTGTTTTAGTCGAATTGGCTGAAAAGCCATAAATCGGTGTACAATGATAAGATGAAATCGAATCATTGCAAGTGCGTAGAAATGATTCGCATCCATTCTGAATTCCAATTTGCTGAATTATAAAACACACCCCCTCCTGGCGGTGGGCAGGCCTTCCCGATAATCGGGAAGGCCCTCTCCAGAAGGGACATTATTTTAGTGTATAATATTAAAATATGGGTCATGACTAGTTGAGCGGGTTATTTTGAAAGATTTTCAGCATAATTTGG
>CAYFJU010000105.1:0-5552 GCA_964343505.1 uncultured bacterium | reverse complement strand
AAATGGTATAACAAAATGATTGTGTTATTCTTTGTCGTTTTTTTTACGATTGATAATTTAATAGCACAATCTTCCTTTAGTATTATAGATTTAGAAGAAAAACAAAAATTTGACACCTCATTTTTAAATAATCCTAATCGATTATTTCTATTAAATGGTTCGGTATATGTTTTTGATATATATGGAGATCGGCCATTTATAAAATTTGACTCGACGGGTAAATATAATTATTCTTTTGGAGGTTGGGGGCAAGGTCCTGGTGAAATGGGTGAAAGTACTACACAATTTGTAGGTGCAATTGATAATATCATTTTAATACATAATCACAATAGGAGGAAAATATCATGCTTTAACTTGAACGGTAAATTTCAAAAACAATTGGAAATACCTTCAACTTCTTATGTCTCAGCTGCACTTACTTCAAAAAATACGTTAGTTTTATTGGATTATTTTTCGGACAGCTTCGCGGTGGGATATCATGTGGCAGAGGATATTTCAATCACTAATAAAAAAGCCATCCCTGTTGGGCAGTATGAAGAATTACCTGAATTAGAAAATTGCAGAAATAATTTTCTTTTGAAACAGGGGCCAATTTGCACAGATAATGAAGGAAATGTCTTCATAGGATTTCAATTTTCCAGTCTAATTGTCGGTTTTGATGACAAAGGCAATAATTTCTTTAAAACCTCAGAGCCTGAGAATATTCCCATTCCTGAGGTGGTTGCAAAAGCTGGAGTTTATAAGGCGCCTGATGTTGGTAAACATCCGGAAATAAATGTTAGTTTAGCCGTTGATGAAAAATATGTGTATGCTGTCTATTCAGGCACGCAACCGACTTTGCTCAATTTTATTTTTACGCTAGATGAATTATTTCAGGGGGAAATCGTTCGTGTTTACGATAAAAAAACAAGTGATTACTTATGGTCATTCGAATTACCGTATCCCGTGAGAGATATCAAGGTTACTGAAGATTCAATATTCTTATTAAGCGTGGATCCTGAACCCGCTTTAATAAAATATAAAAAACCTATGGAACTACGATGAAAAGGAAAGATTGCTTAGAAATATTAAGATATACCTTTGCGGGTGTATTTATTTTGACAATTATCAGAAAAATCTTTTTACCGGAATTTGAACTAAATTTTAGAAAATTTTTCACAAGTTTAACGCCGATGTTAGATTATCAAATTGAGACTATTTGGTTTGGTCTTATAGTGCTTGAAGTTTTTATTATAATCGGCGTTTTTTACCGGGGTATTTTTCAATATTCATTTTTTCCTGGGTTTATTTTATTGTCAATTGGTATAGTGTTAAGCATTATTTCAATGGTATTGCAAATACAATCAAATTGTGGTTGTGGTCTCTTGGGAAAGAATCCCTATCTGGTTTTATTTCAAAAATTAGCATTGATGACAATTTTAGTAATTTTGAGCAAAAATAGAAAGTTGCTGTTCGCTCAGGATTCAAATAGCTAATGTTGAATGTTTAATATCCAATTTTCACTATTTTGGTCAAGTTTAATAGTAGACATACTTATCAGAATTTGGATGAGTAAATACTCGCCAAATAAATTGGGAGTGTTAAAATGACATTTCCCGATATGGCTATTCGACAGGTATTGTTGGATGGCCACTAACATAATAAAAACGTGGATGACAATTAAATTCTTTGTGTATTGATCATCCACCACATTGCAAAAAGGTGATTAACATGAAAAAGATAACTAAAATCCTGGCTGGGTTAGTATTAACAGGTGCACTCTCGTTGAACCTAATAGCTGCTCCCACAACGACAACTTACTATGGTCATCCATGGGTTGTAAAGCTTAATTTAGGTTGTTGGGGTACTGGTGCAATATGCGCTGTGGTGATCGCTGAATAGTATCATATTAGGGGAAATATCAGCTAGGGTTAAACTATAGCTGGTGTTTCCCCGCTAAAAAACTAAGGAATAATATTGTGAGAAATATATTTTAAGTAAGCATATATTCCTTCTAATGATAACATACTCCTTTTACTTTTGTGGCAAGTAGTGCTGATGGATATAAGATGATTAGAATTAAAAAAATATCACTTTTGATTGGGCTCTCCACTTTTGTTCTATTATTTTATTATTTTCAACCATATTTTCAATCTAGCGATTCATTTCAACTTGCATCTAATAATAAGGCGTCATCCCTCCAGGTGTTGGGAACGGTAGCGTCAAATTCCTCAATTTCCCAAACCATCACGCCCACGGCTGTTCTTTCCGCAATACAAAAAGGGGAGATTTCAGCAGAAATATCAACCAAGGTAGAACGAATACAGATTAAAGAAGGGCATAGGGTGAAAGCAGGAGATACACTGGTTGTATTCCAAAACGATCTTTTCCAAATAGAATTGGACAAAACAAGAGGGGACTTTTTTAAAGCGCTCACCGAGTTCATTTCCGAACTGAAACTTACGGTCGCCGATAGAGCGCTGGAGTGGGAGGCTTACATGGATAAGGCATTGCATGAGGATAAACTGCCGCCCTTGCCCAATTCCCTTTCCAAGAATAAATTAATGTCGGTGGTGCGCTATAATCTCCACAACCAATTCTCATTGGTTAAACAGGGGGAACAAAAGCTGGAGCAGTGCATCATCACCGCGCCATTCGGGGGCATTGTTTCCGACATTAAGGTTTATCCTGGGGCAACCGTTTCCCCGGGTTCTATTCTGTTTTCTTTAACCGACCTGTCCCGAATACGAGTGGAAATCCAAGTCCTGGAATCGGATTTAGCTTATATCAAACCAGGAGCCCGGTTCGCCATTTTAAACAGCCCTGAAGCATTTTATACTGTTTCCGCCCTCCATCCCCAAATCGATGAAGAAACACGCACGGGAAAGGTATTTGCAAATATCCACAATAAAGGGCTGAAGTACAAGGACGGTCAGCAGGTGATGGTGAAGTTGGAAAAGCAGGTGCACCGGGACCGGTTAGTGATCCCGCAGGAAGCGCTCCTCACCCGCAATGATCGGACGCTGGTGTTTGTAGTAAAAAATGGCATCGCCAAATGGCAGTATGTTAAAACAGGGGTAGGTAATGGGACGTTTATAGAAATTGTAACAGGTATCGCTGCGGGGGATACAGTCGTAACGGGAGGCCATTATTCCTTGGCTCACGACGTGCCGGTGACGGTGAAAATGGAAGCCTTGAATGGCTTCAATTAACCACAAACGCATAAACTGTATTTGAATATGACTTTTATAAAGCGTTTGATCAAAGCCTTCACTTGGACTTTTCTGTTTTCTTCTCCATTCGCTCAAGCCCTGACACTTGATGGGTATATTAAAAAAGTGCTGGCTGCCGATATTAGCTTGAAAGAAGCCCGATTGCAGGAGAATGAAATTGCAGCACAAAAGAAGCAGTTAGTCGCGGAACGGCTACCCTCTTTTTCATATTTAATCACAGGGTCTCAGTCGCAACAGGGGCCCCGGGATGTATTTGTTGGGAGTGTGCCCGTGGCACAGCCAGCCACATCCTACGAATACTACAGCACCAGCTTAGGTCTTTCTCACCAATTGTTTGATTATGGCAATTCCTTTCGCCGAAAAAAAAGTCTCAACTACAATCGGGATGCTCTAAAGTCCGATTACAAGGTAAAAGCCAGAGCGCTCATTAATAATGCAACTGCTGTATTCCTTGATTTGATGGCCGCAGAAGAAAATCTCCGATTATACAAAGAAGAAATAATAGATATGAGGAGGTTGAAAGCACACTTGGATGATTTGGTCCAAAAAGGTGTAAAACCACCGGTGGACAAAATAAGATTGGAAGTAACTCTGAATGAAATAGACTCAAATATTCGATCTCAAAATAATAAAATTAATCGCCTTCGCTCAGAGATATCCTATTTTATGCATTCAGAGGTTAATCAAGAATTAGCATTAGTTATTGATGAAAATCATACAGTAGAAAAATTACCCAAATTCTCTCAAATGGTACCGGCCCTGAATTACCTGTCAGACCAGATTAAAATCAATGAAACAGAATTGACCATGCTTCGTTGGGACCGCTTCCCGGATATTTATATCAGCTCCGGGTATTCGAGAGGGAATACGTTTGCCAGCGCCTTATACCGGGATTTTGATAAGGACTGGAATATGTATGTCTCTCTGAACGTCTCCCTACCCATCTTTCAGAATCGAAAACATGCCCTGAAGGAAACCCGCAAGCAGATACAGATAAATAGATTAAAAGAGGAATTTGCAGAAAAGCGGCGGAAAGTGAATAAGGAAGTCGGATTGCTCACAGCCGAAATTCAATTGAATGGTGAACAGATCAGTTTGCAGAAAAAAAATGTGGATAACTTACGGTTGATTTATGCCCATGAATTGGAACGGTACAATACCGGCTTGATTGAATACCGTACTATTAAGGAAGCCCGCAACGCCTGGATTCAGAGCAGGCAAAAGTTGGTTTCCCTGAAAATCGCATACCGGGAGAATCGGGAGAAACTGAGGGTGATGGCCGGGGGATGGGACAGGATTATTACTGCAACCTTTGATGGGGGCCGGGATTAGTAATGGGAGAAACAGAAAAGATCAGACACGGGTACAAATGAACTTTTTAAGAACCTTGGTGCTTCAAAATCAGAAGTAAAATCTTTGCTTCAAAATGCACTACCTGGCAGGGCTCACAAGTGCCTACCTCCTAAAATGATGTATTTTTAAGCGCCCATTAGCACGTACAGGTGCTTAGTCAATAAACCTGCAATCGGAAGGAGGAATTAAAAGTGGATAATGTTTCTAGGGATATTAAAATGATTGCATCTCTAATAAAAAGATTACGGCAAGAGAAGGGATTTCCGAGTAGCAGATCCTTTGCAGAACATTATAAACTGGATACCAAACATTATTGGCGAATTGAGAGTGGGTGCTATAATATTACCTTGAAAACGCTAATAAATGTACTTGATCATCATGATATATCCTTTTATCAGTTTTCCAGACTTTACACAGATAATGTGGATAAAAGTCGGTAATCACGGTCCGATATTAAATACTATTTATTAAGGGGGCTTCCTTTCGAAGAAAGTATTGGCATTTATGCCGTAGACTTTTTAAAAAGGCGTTATTAGTTTGTCAGTAAGAATATCTGAATTAAGGTGTTTTTTACACAATTGCTTAGGTCGGAATTAAATTGTTTTAGGCATCTATCTCTCTTGAAAAGGATTGGTTTTGTTCTAAAAGATTTACTTCATTATGAGAAATGGAATTATGATAAATGAAGTCGTTTATCACAGGTATTATAGGAGTAGGCGGTGTTTTTTTGTTTATATCGGTAAAATCAAAAAATGAAAATGACAAAGTAATAAAGCCATTAGATGTCGGACACAAATTGGAATTATCAAAGAATCTGATGGATCTTTCTGGAAATATTGTGAATTTCGATGGATGGTCTATTTTGGTCTTTTTTGAACCAACCTGCAACGCTTGTATTGAAGAAATACCAGTCTGGAATAGTTTTTTTTAAAAAAGGGTCATGACTAGTTGAGCGGGTTATTTTGAAAGATTTTCAGCATAATTTGG
>CAYFJU010000104.1:0-5703 GCA_964343505.1 uncultured bacterium | reverse complement strand
ATGTCAACTTCAAAGCGCACGAAGTGTCAACACATCTCGCAAACAGAACAATTTACCTATCAGTCAGAATTACCCTGAATTAAAAATGCCTAATACGACCAATGGATTGGAAGGTGTTTTTTCTAATCTGAAAACTAAACTAAGGGTACATGCGGGATTAAAGCGTAACAGAAAGATCAAGGTGATCGATCAATATCTGGCTAAGTAGCAACCATTTTTGTCTATTAAGCCTAATTGACGTAAGGTGGTAGTGACCAAATAAGTCCTTGCAAAAAATACACAAAATATGTAAAAAGTCCTTGCAGAAAGTACCATTTACTGAAAGACAAAATCTGTATGAGACAGAATATGTCTTATTGAAACGCTGAATTGTGATTCCCAATCCAATACCGAAACATTGGATCTAAAAAGGTATAAAGATTATTTTTCCGTTCAATTATTCCTTTTTCTTTTAAGTCGCGGAGGATTCGCGGAATGTTTAATCTTGGACTCATTGTTTCTTTATAAGGAGATTTGTTTTTTGCCATGATAGTTAATACTGTTGCGACACCTTTTTTGGCCGTGATATTTTCCCATAATTTTTCCAGGTAATTTATTTCCAGCCACATGACAGTTTCGATTATTTCATCAATATGTCCGGAAGATATTTTCTTTTTTCCGCTTATTTCAATTTGTTGGGATAGCAGTTGGGTGTAGTAGGGATGGCCCCCGGTAAAACTCAGTAATTTCGATATTGAGTCTTTTTCAAATGTAATTCCAATGGTTTTGAATTGTTTCTTTAAATGTTTGTGAAAAATTTGTTCATCAATTGGAGGAAGTTGTACAATTCTGGCGAACCTGTAAAATGGTGCATTTGATTCAAAAAATAACTGATTCATAACAGACTCATAACTGCCTGTAAATAGATAAGACACATTCTTCTGCATTTGGATTTTCGATCGAAATAATTTTACAATACTATGACCATTTAATTTGTTTAAATCGCCAAATTCATCAAAACCACAAATCATTTTTTTCTTATTTTTTTTTGAGAAGGAATCAATAAAATCTAAACTATGAGCGAGTTGGCTTAATTTTTGATTAGTTCTATCTGAGAAATTCAAAATAAATTCAAATTCTTCGACAACTTGTTTGAACTCAATATTTTTAATTAATTCACCTATATTTTGTCTGAAATTGTAGAAAGCAATATCTAATTTTTTATTGGATAAAACTTTTTCAGTAATTTGTTCCGCCAACGAATGTTGGTTTGGAGTCGAGAAAAAATCAATATAGGTCGTGAAATGATTCTGCTTCATTCTTTCCAATATTTCCAGAACTAATGAAGTTTTCCCGAATCTTCTTGGAGCAATGACTACAACACTTTCTCCATATTCAAGCCATTGGATTATTTGAGCAATTAAATTATCTCTGCCAATTAATTGATTGCCAGTTACAGGTTTTCCTGCTGGGAATAAATGGTTCATAGTGCTTCCAGGTTAATGCTATAATTTAGGGACTTATGTAGGTACAAGACAAATATTGTCTGGTACGATATTTGTCTTGTCATTACAGCATAAAGATGAATAACCTTACATTGATTACAAATGAATGGTGTCAGCTTCATTCAGAAGGAGGGGTTTGATTACGTTATTCTTTTTAAGGGTATTTCGGGTATTCCTCCGGGTACAAGGCCTTCAATGCCTTGATTGAATAAACTTCCTCTAGGGCTCCCATGGGTATATGGTTTAAATCCCGGATAATTCCAGGTACTTCAGGGCTGTGGATGCCACCGGAAGATTCAATATAATATTTGTAGTGGAAGGCCAGATCCTTCATGGAACCCAAAACGCTTTTGTTATTGGTTTTCCCATAGCCGATTGAATCATACTCCGATAGTATTTTTGCTTTCACGGATTCTGAAAAGTCCGCATCGGAAATAACGCACGCTAAATTTGCTTTAAACAAGAGGGACAAGTCCCGCAAGTGCGCGCGCAACACGTCGGGAACAATAAAATTAAACAGTGTTTTATCATTCACGAATAAAACGCTTTTCCTTCTTTTGATGTACAGCAAATTCGCCTGCCAACCACCCAGGCGAGAAAATTCAGGATCTGATGTAACAAGATCTGCTTTTTTTAACCCCATTTCTTTCTGGAGCTTTTTTGTACATCTGATTATTTGCATCATTTTATTTTCTGTTTGATTATTTTACCTTTGTTGCAGGTTTATTAACGTCGCGACTCCATTATTCCATTACTCCAATTTTCCATCACCTTATTTGACGATGCCGACGCATCATAAACTCATTCTTCATGACTGAGAATCCTGCATTTTCTGCTAATCATTACCACAGTCATCCCCGATAGATGTATGCCCGTCAATTTTCATTCTCCCTGGCCTAAAATAACTTTCAAATTCGTTCGCGTCATCGACAGAAACACATCGTAGGCTAGGATTATCAAATGCCTGAAAATTATCCATGTTATGATTATTCCCGTTTCGCAAATCCACTGACTTCAATGGTGGATTATTCATGACCAGCAAATAAATCAAATTTTTATTTTGACTCACATCCACAACTTCGATTTGATTATTATGGCATAACAAATGGGTTAAAGCTTTGAAATCTTCAATGCCTGTTAAGTCAGAAATATTTTGGTTATAAATGGTTAATTCACCTGTAATTGATTCAATATTATCTGTCAATACATGATCATTATTAGGAATGCCATCACCCATGCTGCGGGCTTCCAAATAGGCTTCAAAATTGTCGTCAGGAATGTAAGTAACCGGAACAGCAGTATATGTGATCTTTACTTTCCCCCATGAATATGCATACCCAATAGTATGAACAACATTCGATCAAATATTTGGGTCGGTGTAACTACTGCCACCGCCGCCGCCAAAAAAATCTTTATTTCTATCATAATAAGCACCAATTCCACCCCCGCCACCATAATAAACGCCACCGCCACCGGCAATAAAGCTGTTTTCATGGTAATCTGCATTCCCACCTGTGCCTAATCCTCCATCCCCGGCATTTGAGGCCCAGGAAAACCCACCAGCACCTCCAGATGTTTGAGTACCACCTTTTCCTCCGCCTTTATTGCTGTTCGCACCATAACCATTACCATCATTTGCCTGTAATCCTCCGCCATGTCCACCAAAAACATTAATCCCATTTATATTACCGCCTCCGGCACCCCCACCGCCTCCGGCAACAATAACTCTGTGTTCTAAAGTAGTTCCGCCAATTCTAATGTCTGTGGCACCTCCGCCACCACCGCCAGAAAAAAATCTACTTCTGCCTGGTCCTCCTCCCCCATTATATCCAATCAAAACTCTGTTACTAATTGCTACTCCACCACAGTAAATATATAATATTTCCCCAGGAGTTACACTTAAATCACATTCTACACGTCCATTTTTACCTGAAGTATTATAACCAAAACG
This sequence comes from uncultured bacterium, assembly GCA_964343505.1. Lineage (GTDB taxonomy): Bacteria > Fidelibacterota > Marinisomatia > Marinisomatales > TCS55 > TCS55. Next base: position 2,268 of record CAYFJU010000104.1, on the reverse strand, counting down.
ATCCTGTTCTCCAGATGCCCCTTGTGCGTCCACATGGATTTTGGTGACTCCTGCCGGCACGGTCCATTCCTTGGGGGCCGCCGGTGTGTTCAAATACGATCTCCACCGGTTCTTGGGCGACGATTGATGAAATGAGAATTAAAACGATGTGAAAGTTTTTCATAATGATTCTCATGTTTGGTTTAATTTCAATATAATGTAATAACTGGTATTTTTAAAATCCATTTGAAACATAAAATGAAAATAGGATTATTATCGGAATATAGAATGTTTAAAGTAGGGAGTGACGCTTCGACTTTACTTAGCCTTAGAATAGGAAATATAGGGCGGAAGATGGATGATGGGTAAATTGAATGATTGTGTGGGAAATGATAAAAGAATTTTTGGATGAATTGTGCCGCGATCATCCCTGATCGTGGAAAATGCACGAGAAGGATTCTCGTGCCACCAAAAATTAATAATGTTGCCGATGTCGTCTTAACATACAGTCATTCATTACAACCAGTAATCCCGCATCTTCCGCTAGTTGAGCCGCTTCTTCGTTTATAACATGATCCTGAAGCCAGAGGGCTTTGGCGCCGATTTCGATGGCTGCTTCTGCAATGGGTAATACATGTTCCCGTCGGCGAAAAACATCCACCACGTCAACTGGATCAGGAATATCCAGAAGGGAGGGGTAAGATTTTAATCCGGCAATTTCATCATGGCCGGGATTCACAGGAATAATGGTGTATCCATTCTCCTGCATATACATAGATACATAATGGCTGGGCCGCTCCGGTTTGGGGCTCATGCCCACCACAGCGATGGATTTTAAGGCGAATATCTTTTGGATCGTCGCTTTCTCGTTCATATTTGAATATACGAGACTTAAAGCGTAAATATTTAAAACGTAATTATGGTAGGCAGTGGGCTCGAATTCCGATTAATTACACATTAAATAATTACGTTTTACGTTTTAAATAATTACATTTTACGTTTTATTCTGCAACTACCTTTTACGAAAAAAGTTTTTCAGCACGTATGATATAATGGTTGGATTTTCCTTGAGCCGCCGTACCGAATATTCAAACCAGGCTTCCCCAAATGGCACATAGACTCGGACTTTATATCCTTTCGCTTTCAATGCCTCCAAACGATTCCCCATGGGGACGCCATAAAGCACCTGAAATTCAAATCGTTCAGGTGAAATGTTCTCCGATTCGAAGAGTGCTTCCAGCCGGTCAATGAGGGAGAGGTCGTGGGTGGCGAAACAGGCATAGCCGCTCCCATTTAATAGTGCTTTCGCCATTTCAACATAGTTATCATTGATGGCGCGCCGGTCCTGGATGGCAATCTCAGGCGACTCCTTATATATACCTTTGCAGATACGCAGGTTGAGTTGGGGGGAGTCCAAGTGATGAATATCATCCAGGCTCCTAAACAGATAGGCTTGGATCACCGTCCCCATTTGGTCATGGATGGATAAGGCCCTTTTATAGATATCAAAAGTCTGGGTTGTGTAGGGTGAATTCTCCATATCAATAGTGACGCCTACGTTGTTGTCTTTTCCCGCTTGGGCCAAAGCCAGGATATTGGCTTCGCCTAATTGGTCATTCAATCCGAGACCGAGATGGGTCAGTTTAACTGAAATAGTACTGTCCAATCCATTTTTAGCAATCCGTTGGATGACGGTTGCGTAGTCATCCCGGATCTGGTTGGCCTCATCTGTAGAGTTTACAAATTCACCCAGGATATCCATGGTGGCTGCAAAGCCGTTTTCATTGAGCTGCCGGACGATTTCTAAAGCTGTATCAACCGTTTCACCGGCCACATAGGGCTTGGCGAATGGCTTCACAAACCACTTGGGAAAGTAAGGCATGAGCGCCGCAATAGCAGAATTTAACCACAACATGAAGCGGCGAATTTAGACCGATGATCCAAGGGGCAACAATTAAAAAACAATCCCTATTATTTTCCCCACTGCTGGATTGAAATGATGAACGAGGTGCCTGTCTGCCGGAACGATAGTATAGGCAGGAATCATTTCTACAACGTCGTTTTTTTTGAGGGCACACTGCAACGATTTGTATCTACCATACGGTGGACAAGTTCTCATCGTTGCAATCCGAAAAAAGATATCCTTTTGGGCGATAAGTCTGCACCAAGGATTCGTTCAGGGGGTACGTGTTCCACTTGGATTACGATAAAAAATAGCAGGAAAAATCGTCAAGTTAGTGTCTTCCCATAGACATGGTTTACAGTTTGAGTGTTTAAAGAAGCCCTGGA
>CAYFJU010000103.1:0-5785 GCA_964343505.1 uncultured bacterium | reverse complement strand
AAAAATAGATAACTTAAATTATCAATGTGTAAACCATGTCTCTCCAAGTGTCATTTATTACCTGATTGTAGATTTGAAATGATATCACAAAAGTAATAATTTCGCGGCCCCATTTCCGGATAATTATTTTCTAATGATTGATATAACCGATCTTATTGAAACAAAAATTCGGGTGGACTTAATTCGTTACAGTAAAATCCCGGAGAATAATTTTGATCTCAACCGCAAACATTTCCATTCAATACGGCCATAAGCCCCTGTTTGAAAATATATCTGTCACTTTCGGCAAAGGTAACCGGTATGGCCTGATCGGCGCCAACGGGTCCGGTAAATCCACTCTGATGAAAATTCTTTCAGGAGAAGAAGAACCCACCACCGGTACAGTCACCATTGATAAAAACGACCGCTTGGCTAAACTGAACCAGGATCAGTTTGCCTATGAAGACATGACCGTCATTGATTGTGTCATCATGGGCCACACAGAATTATGGCAGATCAAACAGGAGCGGGAACGAATATATACCCTTCCTGATATGAGTGAAGAGGTAGCCATGAAGGTGGGAGACCTTGAAGTGGAATTTGCCGAACTGGACGGTTATACCGCTGAATCCCGGGCCGGTGATTTACTGTTGGGTGTTGGCATACCCTTGGAGCAACACGAAGGATTAATGAGCGCCGTGGCCCCCGGTTGGAAGTTACGTGTATTGCTGGCCCAGGCCCTTTTTGCGGATCCCGACATTCTCCTTCTGGATGAGCCCACCAATAACCTGGACATCAATACCATTCGCTGGCTGGAGAATATTTTGGCCCGGCGAAACAGCACCATGATCATTATTTCTCATGACCGCCATTTTCTCAATAGTGTGTGCACTCACATGGCCGATTTGGATTATGGTGAACTCCGCATTTATCCCGGGAATTATGACGATTTTATGACAGCATCCACCAAGGCCCGTCAGCGCTTGATCGAATACAATGCAAAGAAAAAAGCCCGGATCGCCGAATTGCAATCCTTTGTAAAGCGCTTCTCGGCCAATGCATCCAAAGCCAAGCAAGCCACCTCCAGGGCCAACCAAATCGCCAAGATCAAATTGGATGACATTAAAAATTCAAGCCGTGTTTATCCCTATATCCGTTTTGAGCAGGAGAAGAAACTTTTTAACACTGCCCTTGAGGTTAAAGATTTAAACAAAGGATATGATGACCTCTCTCTTTTCAAGAATTATGACCTATTGATCGAAAGTGGCGAGCGCCTGGCCATCATCGGTCCCAATGGGATTGGTAAAACGACCCTTTTGGAATGTTTGGTCAAAAATCTCACCCCGGACAGTGGTGAAATCAAATGGTCCGACAATGCCCGCATTGGTTATTTCGCCCAAAACCATGGCGCTGATTTCGATTCGGATATGTCCCTGGTTGACTGGATGAGTCAATGGCGACAAAATGGGGATGACACCCAGGTGATTCGGGGCACACTGGGGCGGTTGTTATTTTCTCAAAATGATATCAACAAACCGGTTCGGGTGATTTCCGGAGGCGAACAACGGCGGATGCTGATTGGTAAATTAATCCTCCAGCGCCCAAATGTGATTATCATGGATGAACCGACAAACCATTTGGATATGGAATCAATTGAGTCCTTAAACGGCGCCTTGGCCAATTTCCCCGGGACTTTAATCTTTGTGAGCCACGACAGGGAATTCGTCTCATCCCTGGCCACGCGTATCGTTGAACTGGCACCGGGGAAAGTATTGGAGTACAACAGCAATTACGATAATTATCTCCAAAACCGTGGTGCTGCTTAGATTTTAAATGTAAATATTTTTAGACTGACACAAGTCCTTCATTACTCTTGGTTTGAAGGCAAACGACATAAATTAATTATGTAAAACGTAAATATGTAACACCTCATTTACGATTTAAATAATTACGTGTTTTGTTTAAAAACACAAAAAAGTCTCCTTCTAAACATATCCCACTATTTTTTATTTCCGCTATTGAATTATTGGCTTTAAGGCGAATAAAATCCCCTAACCTTTAATTGAACATCAAAGCGCGAACACCATGAAAATTACACGAAACATCACCCTTCTCCTTTTATTGACCCAATTTCTTTTCGCCAGCCTCGAGAAGGAACTCCAAACCCAATTCATCCTGGCCGAACCTGGGGATACGATCACCATCCCTGAAGGCATCCATTCCATCAAGGGCACCTTATCCATTGAAGGAAAACAGGATCTGGTGATCAAAGGTTTTGGTATGGATCGGTCCATTCTATCTTTTGCCGATCAGGATGAAGGGGCCCAGGGCATCAGTATTACCAATTCAAAAAATATCATTCTGGAAGATTTTGCCGTCCAGGACTCCAAGGGTGACGCCATCAAGGCCCAATATGTGGACAGGATCGTATTTCGTGGTGTCACGGCTGAGTGGACCGGGGGTCCCGATCTAAACAATGGTGCCTATGGATTATACCCTGTTCAATGTACGAATGTTCTCGTTGAATTTTCTGTGGCTATCGGTGCATCCGATGCGGGCATCTATGTGGGCCAATCCAAAGATATCGTGGTGCGGAATTCAAAAGCATACCATAATGTAGCCGGGATTGAGATTGAAAACTCCGTCAATGCGGAAGTGTATGAAAATCATGCCTATGAAAATACGGGTGGCATCCTGGTGTTTGATCTCCCAGACCTTGTTCAGAAAAAGGGTGAAAATATCCATGTGCATCATAATCTTGTGGAGCATAATAATTTAGCCAACTTCGCCCCACCGGGAAATATCGTTGGAAAGGTGTTGCCGGGCACAGGCATTATGGTTTTGGCCACCTCCGATGTGCATATCTATGAAAATACCATTCGGAACAATAAAAGCATCGGCACCGGGATTGTCAGTTATTTCATTACCGAAGAAGTGATCAACGACAGTCTCTACAATCCCTACACCTCCGACATTCACATCTATAATAATCATTATGTGCGGAAGGCCGGTTTACCAAACCTGGATTATGAAATGGGAAAATTACTGGCCATCAAATACGGCCGCAATACACCGGACATTATCTACGACGGCATGCAGGATCCGGATATCGCTTCCGGGTTGTGTATTCAACATAATGGTCGGGCTGACTTTACAAATCTGGATATTGAACACAATTTTGAAAAATGGTACTCCCCTTTTATTTCTAATTTTTCCGAGGATATGACTGATCACCATTGCGGCACGCTCCACCTCGCTCATTTAAAATAGAGATGCATACATTTCGCAAATCCACGGTGTGGTTTGTGCTATTATCTTCCCTCCTTTTAAGTGGAAATCCCCTGAAATATGCCAAGCCAAAATTATCCGATTATGCATTTTTTGTGGGACGAATGGCTGATCATATTCCCCGTGAAGGTGTACTCCCTTATGATGTCTCAGCCCAGTTGTTTTCCGATTATGCGCTAAAATCACGGTTTATCGTTTTACCCGACGGACAACAAATTACCTATCGCTCAGATGGGTCCTTCGATTTTCCTGAAGGCACCATTTTGATTAAAACATTTTACTATCCAGCGGATTTTCGAAAGCCTGACCAAAACATCCGACTCATGGAAACACGACTTTTAATCCATACCCCAAAAGGCTGGATGGGATTTCCCTATGTTTGGAATGATACCCAGACAGAAGCCGTTCTTGAGATCGCCGGCCACCGATCTACCGCCTCATTTATTGACAAAAATGGTGGCCGCGCCACCTTTGAATATAGTGTCCCCAATTTCAATCAGTGTAAAGGGTGTCATGTTAATCAGAACCGCATGATCCCTATTGGACCCAAAGTTCGGTTACTGAATCATAATTTTGATTATGACGATGGTAAAATGAATCAATTGAAAAAATGGTCCATGCTTGAGATGATCAATGGATTGCCTGAATTAGCAACCCTGCCCCACACGCCAGATTATGATGACTCAAATGATGGTTCTATTGTTGACCGTGCCCGGGCATGGATCGACATCAATTGCGCCCATTGCCATAGATTGGGAGCGCCAGGGGAAACATCGGGATTATTTTTAAACATTGAAGAAATTGATCCAACCCGATTGGGTGTACATAAGCCGCCGGTGGCCGCCGGGCGCGGTGCAGGGGATTTGAAACATACGATTGTTCCCGGTCATCCGGAAAAGTCCATCATGGTGTATAGAATGGAATCCACCGATCCCGGGATCATGATGCCGGAATTGGGACGAAAATTAGTCCATAAAAAAGGGGTTGAATTGGTCCGGGAATGGATTCAAAATATGAAATAGTAGAGACGCATTGCAATGCGTCTTCACATCAATACAAATTTTTTACAAATTCCATATCCATTGTTCTATTATTTTTATCATGATCCCAGTTTTCGGGATTTTGAAGACGTTGTTTCATTTTTAGTTGAAATAAATGGGAAGCTCCCTCCTACCTGTCGGCAGACAGGGAAGATTTGGGTTCGTAAATCAAACAAAAATCCAAACCAACAAGGAGGCTTCACCATGCCAAAAGTAAACAAAACAAAAAGAAAGAACCAAGGGCAAAGCACAGCAGCTTTTGATTTTGATTCAGAGGTATCTTTGATCCAGGCCTTTATTCCTTTAGGGATCATGGCCGTTGAGGAATTACTGTACAAGGAAGTAGAAGCCTTAGCGGGTCCCCCGCATCACCGCAAGGCCAAAGGCGATTTTCCGGGATATCGTTGGGGGAGCAACCCCGGCTCCGTATTTTTCGGCGATAATAAAGTCAAGGTCAAGGTGCCCCGGGTAAGAGATCGAAAAACAGACACGGAAATCCCCCTGGGCAGTTATCAGGCGCTGCAGGACAAGCAGAAGATTCGGGCGCAGATGCTGGGCAGATTACTGGGGGGCCTGTCGTGCCGGCGGTATTCGGAATGTGCGCCCCTGGTGCCGGAAGTGTTTGGGTTAAGCGCCTCAAGTTTGTCCCGGCATTTTATGGAGGGGACCGAAGCCAAGCTGGAAGCGTTTACCACCCGCCAACTCAAGGACGATTATGTGGCCCTGTTTATCGATGGAAAGACCTTTACTCGCCAGCAAATCATCATTGCCTTGGGGGTGACCCTGGACGGGAAAAAGATCCCTGTGGGCTTTATTCAGGGGGCAACGGAGAATCATCGTGTCTGCATGGATTTATTGAACGATCTGAAAGATCGGGGCTTTTCATCGTCCGGGGGCCTGCTGGTGGTGATCGATGGGTCTAAAGGCTTGTATAAGGCTGTAAAGGCGGTATTCTCGGATGAAGTGATGGTTCAGCGCTGTCAGTGGCATAAACGGGAAAATGTCCTGAAGTATCTGCCCAAAAACAAACAATCTGTATTCAAGAAAAAGATCCAGGATGCCTATAACAGTGATTCATATAAAGAAGCCAAAAACAAGCTGGAGTGCATCATAACAGATCTTGAGCCAATCAATCTGTCCGCCGCCCGGTCTATGGAAGAGGGGTTGGAAGAAACGCTGACGCTTCACAAACTGGAATTACCCATCGAATTACGGACTGTATTTAAAACCACCAATTGTATTGAATCCTTAAACAGCCGAATCGCCCGGTTGACCGGCAGAGTCACCTCTTGGCAAACCAGTAAGCATATCCACCGATGGGTGGCATCAGCGCTTTTAGATATTGAAATACGCATGCGAAGAATCAGAGGGTATAAAAAACTGAAAGACCTGAGATCAGCAATGCAAAAAGAACTTAAATTAAATTGCACTGACCACGACTTTATCTGACAGTGGTATCCTTTCCGGTTTGATTATGT
>CAYFJU010000102.1:0-6076 GCA_964343505.1 uncultured bacterium | reverse complement strand
ACGGTTTTTATTTGAGCTGAAGCGATCAAAAACACAGTTTTAACCTAAAGGGCGGGAGACAAGCACTCATTGTTCCATTCCCAAGTGTGTTGGAAATGGAAAGATGAACGCCAGCCAGCTGGCAGGCGTGTGTCTGGAAATATGGACATTCGGCACTTACCGTCTGTCTTTGAATAAATGTTAACCCAAACTGGCTTTCAAAAATTCCCGGTTCATGCGCGCAATATGTTCCAAAGAAATTTCTTTCGGACATTCTGCTTCACAAGCGCCGGTATTGGTACAGTTGCCGAAGCCTTCTTCATCCATAGTCGCGACCATATTAAGGACGCGTTCTTTCGCCTCCGGTTGCCCTTGGGGAAGGAGTGCATATTGAGAGACTTTTGCCCCGACAAACAACATGGCGGATGAGTTTTTACAGGTGGCCACGCAGGCGCCGCAGCCGATACAGGCTGCCGCGTCAAAAGCCTCATCTGCATTGACTTTAGGAATGGGAATAGCATTGGCATCAACCGTCCCGCCCGTACTCACAGAAATATAACCGCCCGCCTCCATGACACGATCAAACGATGAACGGTCCACAACAAGATCTTTCACCACGGGGAAGGCCAAAGCACGCCAGGGTTCCACGACAATTTCCTGGCCATCTTTAAAGCTCCGCATATGTACCTGACATGAGGTTACACCGCGCAGCGGACCATGGGCCCGCCCATCCATAAATATGCCGCAGGTACCGCAGATACCTTCCCGGCAATCATGGTCAAAAGCGATTGGATCTTCGCCTGCCCGGACTAAATTGTCATTCAGCATATCCATCATTTCAAAAAATGACATATCCTCCGTAACATGATCCACGCTGTAGGAAACAAATTTTCCCGCAGAATTTGCGTCAGGTTGCCGCCATACTTTTAAGGTGATCCGCATTATTTGTAACTCCGTGCCGTCAGGGACACATTTTCAAAATTTAAATCTTCTTTGTGTGGCACAGGCGCATTGCCATCCTGATACTCCCACGCCGTTACAAAACGAAAGTTTTCATCATCCCGGCGCGCTTCATTTTCTTCTGTTTGATGCTCTTCCCTGAAATGCCCGCCACAGGACTCCTCCCGGTTGAGGGCATCGCGGGCCATGGTTTCCCCAAGCTCAAGAAAATCAGCCAGACGGCCGGCTTTTTCCAGTTCCGGATTGAGTGATTCATTGTTCCCGGGGACGCAGACATTATTCCAAAATTGTTTGCGTAGTTCCGGGATTTTTGCAAGGGCATTTTTTAGTCCATCTTTACTCCGCGACATACCCACATTATCCCAGAGGATTTTACCCAACTCCTTATGAATGTCATCAACCGTCCGGGGGCCCTTCACCGCCAGTAATTTTTCCGCCCGATCTTTTACATCGCTTTCAACTGATGCGAAAGCGGAATCATCCGTCGAAACGGTCTCATTCAGTTTTCCGGATAAATAATTCCCGATAGTTTGGGGGATAATAAAATAACCATCGGCCAATCCCTGCATCAGCGCCGATGCACCCAGCCTATTGGCCCCATGATCGGAGAAATTAGCTTCACCCAAAACAAACAGTCCGGGGACATTGCTCATGAGATTATAATCCACCCACAGTCCGCCCATGGTATAATGAACAGCGGGATAAATGCGCATGGGTGTTTCGTAGGGGTTTTCACCGGTAATTTGTTGATACATGTCAAACAGGTTGCCATACTTGGCCGAAACGGTGTCACGTCCAAGACGATTGATAGCATCGGCGAAATCCAAGTACACAGCTAAGCCGGTCGGTCCCACACCTTGTCCCTTATCACACATATCTTTCGCGCGGCGGGAGGCCACATCTCTTGGTACTAAATTGCCAAAGGAGGGATAAAGGCGTTCCAAATAATAATCCCGTTCTTCTTCCGGAATATCCGTTGGGTTTCGATTGTCACCCTTGTTCTTGGGCACCCAAACACGGCCGTCATTCCTCAAACTTTCACTCATGAGCGTCAATTTTGATTGATGTTCACTGGATACAGGAATACAGGTGGGGTGAATTTGGGTGAAACAGGGATTGGCGAAATAGGCACCGCGGCGATGGGCTCGCCATGCGGCCGTCACATTGCTGGCCATGGCATTGGTTGAAAGAAAGAACACATTGCCATAACCGCCGGTGGCCAGCACAACCGCATTGGCGGCGTGACGGTTGATTTCTCCCGTCACCAGGTTGCGGGTGATAATCCCTTTGGCTTCTCCATCAACGAGCACCAAATCCAGCATTTCGTGACGCGGGTGAAACTGAACGGTTCCTTTCCCCATTTGCCGGATGAGGGCTGAATAGGCGCCTAACAATAATTGCTGCCCTGTTTGTCCACGGGCATAGAATGTGCGGGAGACCTGGGCGCCGCCGAAGGAACGGTTGTCTAAGAGACCGCCGTATTCCCGGGCGAATGGCACACCCTGGGCCACGCATTGATCTATAATATTGTTACTGATTTCGGCCAAACGATAAACATTGGCTTCCCGTGCGCGGTAATCACCACCCTTAATCGTATCATAAAACAGGCGAAAGACACTGTCACCATCATTGGGATAATTTTTAGCTGCGTTGATGCCGCCTTGGGCGGCAATACTGTGGGCCCGACGGGGCGATTCGTGGTATGAGAAAGCCTGTATATTATAACCCAGCTCTGCAAAAGAAGCGGCTGCGGATGCGCCTGCAAGTCCGGTGCCCACCACAATAATATCATATTTCCGTTTGTTGGCCGGGTTGACCAACTTCAAGTCAAATTTGTGTTTGGTCCATTTTTCAGCCAGCGGTCCGCCGGGAATATTTGAATTCAATGCCATATTAATTGCCCCCACCTAAAAATCCGAAATAAACAACGATCCATAAAAACCCCGCCGGAATAATGAGCCAGAATAGGATCGCAACACTTTCGATTAATTTACCAAACCGGTTGTACCGAATTCCAAAAGTCTGAAACGCTGATTGAAATCCATGGCGCAGATGAAATCCCAGTAATATCATGGCCACCCCATATAAAATGGCCACCAAGATGTTGCCAAGGCCGACGGCGGATCCGGTAATAATTTCAAAAAATCGGCCGCCCTCATGTTCAATCTGAAAATTGTACCACACGGTGGTTAAGTGGGTGATTAAAAAGATCAGCAGCACCGTTCCGGTAATGGCCATTGTTCGGGAAGAAATGGAACTGTTTTCGCCGGCGCGATTAGATTTATAGGATGTATTGGCAGCCTTGCGGTTCTCGATGGTAAGCCGAATACCATTGATAATGTGAGCGCCGAAAAGGACCAGCAGAATTACCTCAATCACACGGACAAGCGGCTTGAAAGCCGACAGGCTCAGCACATAGTTGTTAAACACATCGGCACCACCAAAAAGGGTGAGGTTTCCCGCTAAGTGGATGATGAGATAAAGGCACAGTAGCAAGCCCGTGGCTGCCATGACGAATTTTTTACCAATAGACGAATTTAAAAAAGGTTTTACCCAGCTCATTTTGCACTCAAAAATAATTGATTTTGAACCGCAGAAATTAGGGTGTGTAAAGGGACATTAAAAATGAGATTCTCGTCGCAAATTATACACGCCCAGCCAGCTTGGCGCCCAAATACCCCCCATAAAACAGTATCGAAACCGCAATACCTCCAATCCCGATATATATCCATTTTAGGTTGGGATGGGTTAATATTTCAGTTTGTTTCGTTCTCCAGATGAACAGACAGACAAATATGGTACATGAAAAAACCTGAACCCAGCCATGATTGATCCAAAGCGGAAAAACAGACCCCAGATGGCCGATGAGTCGATCATCCCAGATACCGGTGGCAATCCCTGCGGCGGCAGAAATGAGTCCCAAAAGCATCACCCACCACCCGGTTTGGGATAAATCATTTTTACCGGATAGTATATAAATGAGGTCAAAAAGAATGGCTGAAGATAGAAGTGCAATAGGAAAGTGAATGACTAAAGGATGAATTTCAATCAAAGTCACCGCGGGCCCTTATTTAAGCGGATTGAACCATAAAGGCTCAGGCTCCACAGGGCCCAAAGCCCCCCGGTTAAAACCAGAAACGGTGAGGTGGGGATGTAGGTCTGTTGAATCACGGTCATGCCAACCAGGATTATAAACAAGAGTGTTAAAATCGTCTGCCGGGCCAGGCGCGTACCCATGCGGGTCACTATGCTATAACCGAGAATTAAGAGACCGATGGAATTGATCCACCAGCCAAAAAAGCGATAGGCAAGCATCAAATAGGCTGGCAGGTGCTCATTGATGTCGGCGCTGAATAATTCAGCGAAAGAGGTGCCCAGCAGGGCCTCGTTAGCCCCCTGGTCCAACAGCCACGGTTCGGACGCTATGAGCCAGGCCGACCCAAAACCAAGGGCTAACAGACCCATGGCCAAAACAGGCCCCAAGGCTAAATTGTGTAGATTTTTGATGTCCATATAATAAACTTACTGAGAATCATAGACTGTGGCCAAATGCTTGATTGCGATGTAGACGAGGTGATAAGCAGCCCGGCACCGTAATTAATTTAGGGTTTAAAATTTAAGGTTCAATTTCAATATATACTAATAATCATAGCGCCGACTAAAATGTACCCGTTTCGATTCTTTCCGATTTGATAAATATTATCTTTAATTACAGCGGTCTTTTTATCTGATGCGATACCTTAACAGTCAACCAAAAATGGTTCCATGATATCAAAAGTCCCCTTCTCAGCGAGGCGGGGACTTTTGTCCGGCCCAATTCAATTTTTTCCCTATTTTTTGTTGTAATGATTTGTGCTTGATAAAAAGTATTTATGCCACGGTTTGAAATATATTTATAGCCTGTCCGCCCTATCAGTACATATTGAAGTTGATCCAAATTTAATTCACGTCGTTTTTATTCATCCTGTTTCCAAAACGTCTAAGGGGCTGATTACTCCGAGAGGACCATAGTTAATGATGTGGGTATAAATCATGGTTGTGTTCAGATTCTTGTGCCCCAATAATTCCTGAATTGTGCGGATATCGTAACCGTTCTGCAGTAAATGGGTGGCAAAGGAATGCCTGAGGGTATGACAACTACCCGATTTAGGAATTCCTGCCATCACTACGGCTTTTTTAACGGCTGTCTGCAGGGAGGCTTCGGTTTTGTGATGCCTGCGGACTTCGCCCGAGCGGGGGTCCACCGACAATTTTATGGACGGGAAAACATATTGCCAGCCCCATTCTTGCGCAGCCCGGGGATATTTCCTGATCAGCGCATTGGGTAGGTAGACGTTGGCATGCCCGGCCTCCAAATCTTGCCGGTAGATATTTTTGACTTTATCCAAGTGGGTCTGCAGAGATTGGATCAAATGGTTGGGTAACAGGGTGATCCGATCTTTATCCCCTTTGCCGTTCCTGACGATGATTTCCTGTAGTTCAAAATCGATATCTTTTACGCGTAGCCGCATGCATTCCATTAATCTTAGCCCGCTGCCGTAAAGAAGACTGCCCATAATCCAGTTTGTACCCTGCAGGTTGCTTAACACGGATTTGACTTCGCGTGTAGAGAATACTACGGGAATTTTTCTGCTCCGTTTGGGGCGGGGGATACTGGAAATATCTCCCAAAGGAATATCGAGCACATAACGATATAAAAACACCAGGGCGCTCATGGCCTGGTTCTGTGTGGATGGCGCCACATTTTTATCAATTGCCAGATAGGTTAAATAGGCGCGAATTTCCTTTTCGCCCATTTTTTCCGGGTGTTTTTTGTTGTGAAATAGGATGTAGCGCTTGATCCAATTGAGGTAGGACTTTTCGGTTCGAATGCTCATATGCCGGAGCCGGCAGGCTTGGCGGACCTGATCCAATATTTTAGGCTTTTCCATACACAATTTTACAGTCAATTGTATATATAAAACTATTTTAGGTTTGTTTATATGGGTTGATCGTATTAGTTCATTTATAGCAGAATATGCGGGAACACTAATTATGAAGAAATATTTCAACCCATTTTATTTGCGAAAAATATTAGAGTTTGTTTAAGTTGTTCACAGATATAAATATTACGAAGGATTTTACATAACCACTGTTA
>CAYFJU010000101.1:0-6093 GCA_964343505.1 uncultured bacterium | reverse complement strand
TGTCAACTTCAAAGCGCACGAAGTGTCAACACATCTCGCAAACAGAACAGATTATTATTAGACGATTAATCAAAATGCCCGGTGAAATATCAGGAGTAACGACCAGAATATTTCTACGCACTCATGGGCTACACTATCAACGCCCAAAAGTGGGAGCGGGAAATTGTGGTGGCTTATTCATTTTTGAATTTTTTTAATAGAAACTATTTTATTTTTTAAATCTACCAGATATCCTACTTTTTCTTTAGGTAGAAATTTTTCACCTGTGTGTTTTGATAAATCTCCACTTATAATATTAACTGCATAATATGGTTTTAATGTATCAGTTCTAATTTCACGGTATAATTTCCCAGGAATATCTTTATCTAAAACATTAATAGTAATATTAATGTTTAATTTCTCGTCACCTGAAAGTGAAAAATAATTGTCCATTTCATCTAATATTTCATTCGAAATTGTTTTTTGACCCGGTTTATTGAGGAAACTTTCAGTTATATTTCCTTTAAATGATAAAAGAGTACTCTCTTTCAAGTGTTTAGGTAAATCATCTCCATTTAGGGGCCAATTATTATTAGGCTCACTATTTCTGTTATATTTATAATTTGGATGGTCGATCCAAAAATTATCTAGTTTAACACCTTCATCAAATGAATCGGTTAAAAACTTCAATATTTCTTCTGGAATAAGATGGTTTTTTAATTCTACCATTGTTTCAACATTCCCATTTTTGGATGTACCATTTTGAGAAAAATTACCCGAGCCAATTAATGCGGTAGTTTCACCTTTATTTTCGAAATAATAAATTTTTGGATGAAACATTCGTTTATCATAAACACTTACATCTTTTTCAATACCATCATTTTTTGCTTTCCATTTTACTAATGCTTCGATATCGAATGCCCCACCATGCATTCCGGATATAATTTTTATTTCAGTACATTTTTTTGACACCTTATTTAGTGAGTCCAATCCAGGCTTTGTTATAAACGCCCGATGCAATCCAAATCTTTTCAGCAGTTTCTGCAAGATCTGATATTCGTTCTCCGATACTTTTTTCTCCGCCGGGTTGGTGATGAAATGAGATTTTTGGTTCGTTATTATATATTTCGTTCATTATTCTCCCCATTCTTTTCATTTATTAGTTTCAATTTACGTTTTTTAAACTTTGCGGAAGTTTGAAACTTCCGCAAAGTTATTTTGTTAGTACCTGCAATAAACGCTTATCTTTGACTACAGATAAAGGTGAGTTATTTATGTCGCTACCCGATCTTGATACTTCGGACGTAAGACTGATTCACTCGCCTTTTTCTATTTCGGTAAGTTTGTAATCATATTACATTTTCACCATTACAAATCCTTTATTATGTATAATTGTTTTTTTGTTGGTGCATAGTAACCAATGAATTCTGTATTGCCATTCGGCGGCAGTAAGTCCCGGCCAATACAATCATCCATAAAGCCAGAAATATCGTCGAATTTCCGCTCAATCGTATCCGAATCTGCTCCACGATGTTTGATGTAAACCGATAGAATATTCCTCCCGGATTTGGGCAGAAGTACCCTTCTGTCAAAATAAAAGGACATGGATTGATGAATATCTTCAAGACCTCCTGATAGTGATTTAATAAAGTCCTGAAGACGATCATATTTAGTCTTGAAGTAATACTCACTCATTACACCGGTGGTGTTAATCATAAACCGTGTATGCATTCGATGTCCTTTTATTGTATCTCCAAAGCGTTTGAATAGAGCTTCATTATCATATTTATTGTTAACGATTATCCGTGGCGTTTCTTCCTCTACGTCATTCTCTTCATCAAAATCTAACGGATAATCCCATTCATCATCATCGTCGTCATCCCACTTTTTAATTGGTGATAAAATCTCCGCCGTAGAAAATGAGATTGGACCATTTTGACATTTATCATAATAGACATTTACATCTTCATCTGCCGAGAATACATCTTCTACGGTAAATTCAAAATAGGGCGCTTTTCGCCTTTGCCTTTCAACATCCAGAAAATGCAAAACTCTAGAGGAGTACCATTCGAAAAAGTGATCAAATCCTTCCAATTCAATTGATCCCATTCCGGTATTACATGCTCGGCTTTTGGTATAAGTGATTTGAAGTAGTTCCCTAAATTTCCGATTTCTAAATTTAGGGTCACCATCAATAGGCCTCGATAATTCTAACATCCAGTCTGGAATATCTTTATTTGAACAGTTTTGGTTTTCTACGATCCAGTAGATCATTTCTTTTTTAGTAAGTGTTTCACACATGATTTACTCCTGTGATTTATTAAGGGTTTTTGCTTTCCCTCTTACTATACCTCCAACATTTTCTTTTTAAGAATTCGCTTTTTATTTTTGAGAGTTCATACACAAAATTGGGGGAAAATGGACTTTTTACGGACCGAAATAGGTAATTTAGTATTGAATACTAAATTGCAAAAAATTGGGATAAAAAACGTGTATAATCAGTAATATTAATATATATATAAGAATATATTGTTTTGCAAATAGCAAGTGAAAATTATAAAAATCAACCCGTTGTGCTCATTAGATAAAATATAATTATTTTGAAAAATTTGTACGTAAAATCGGGCGTGTAAAGTTTTTTGTGTAAATGGATTTTTCATATTAGTCTAAATGAGCCATTCTTTCTTCAAACAGAATTGAGAATTGGTTCATTGTATCGCGCCAGTTTTGAATCGGCATGGTCCACTTTTTAGCCGCATTTCTCAAGGCCAAATATAAGATTTTGAAGACTGCCTCGTCATTGGGAAAAGACCCCCTGTTTTTTGTGACTTTTCTTAAACTCATATTGAGCGACTCGATGGCATTGGTGGTATAAATTGCCCGTCGAATGTCCTTTGGGTAATCGAAAAAGGTCACCAGGTTTTCCCAGTTACGCCGCCAAGATTTACTGACCTTAGGATGGGTCTTATCCCACTGTTCGCAACGGCGCATAAATGTCAATCCATGCATCAACACAGTTGATGCAATCCAAAATAATCAATATCTAGATTTTTCGTCGATTTATCTCTGAAATATTTAACGATCAAATCGGGTAGAAATCAATTTCCTGCATGTATTTCTGTTGCTTCTCGAATCCCCGATGCCAGGGCTCCTTGCATCCACCCATGGTAGTCGGAAGCATGTTCACCTGCGAAGTGAATTCTGCCTTCGGCTTTTCCAATGTGGGTTTGGAGTGCATCATACTGATCTTCTGAGGGCGAAGCCCAGGCGCCGCCGGACCATTCGTCGAGAGTCCAAGCATGTGTGCTCCCGCTTTCCATATGATCATTTACACCTGGGAAAACATCGTTCCAGCGGTTAAGGACTTGTTCAATCCGTTTTTCTTCAATGAGTATGTCAATTTCGGAAGCGCGGTCATACCGTAAATATGACATGAGAATTCCTCGCGGTCCTGGCCGATCCCAAGTGGGCTGCCAAATTTCTTCCGGCCAATCAGAATAGCCCCAGCCGTTTAAGTTTTCTTTCTCCCAAAATCGGGATTTGAACTGGATAAAAATTCTTGTAGAAGGAGCATAATTGTAACCGTCCTTACGTGCAGTTTCCTTCTCATCAGAAAGGGCCGGCGAAAATTGAATGTGTTTTAATACCGTTAATGGGACCGTGCATAAAGCCCTGTCTCCTGAAAAGGATTTTCCATTTTTGGATACCACTGTAACATTGTCAGTGGTTTGCTTTATAGAAATGACCGGCATGGAAAGTTTAATCTCTTGTGCCAGGGATTCTGCAAAAGCATGGGGTAATTTGTCCGAGCCGCCACGGATCTTTTGATATTCCTTGTGCATAACAGACTCGGGCCAAGGTCGGCCATTGAGAAAATCATGGGTTGAAATAAGGGATCGCTTACCGTCGGTATAATCCACAAATGATCCCGATTGAGGGTAGAAGGGAACCAAGGTCAAATCAAAATGGTCTGCATATCCCAAAGTAAGGTTGTGGTCCGCTGGAATTCTGGCGGCGCCAGCTTCGGCAAAATGGCCGTCTGAAAATGGGGAACGAAGGGTCAGAACACGACCCCCGATACGGTCCCTGGCTTCCAGGATTATGACTTCATGCCCGGCTCTTTTCAGTTCATAGGCGGCCACAAGTCCCGCCAGCCCTGCGCCGATAATAATCACTTTTTTGGGCGAACCATCCCCTGTAAGCATCCCCGGGGACGTCTTAACCGGTTCGGATGGTTCATCACCGCATGAAACCAGGGCCAGGCCAGCGGTGGCCAATAAGGATTGATAGATAAATTCTCGTCTGGTCCATTCAGGCATAGTGAAAGAAGTTACGCTGGAAGGATGGTAAATATCATACTCGGATACCAGATGAATCAGTGATCCTTATTAAAGTACAAAATCGAGTAAATTCAATCACCATGATTTCATCGAAATCTATTAAAAATAAGGCCCTGGAATTGGGCTTCCAAAAAGTGGGAATCGCCAAAGCAGAAGCCACTTGGGAAGCCAAGAACAATTTAGATGAATGGGTGAAGGCAGGGGGCCATGCCACGATGGAATGGGTAGCGAAACGGAGCGATGAACGAGGCGATATCCATACCTATTTCCCCGAGGCGAAATCGGTTATCTCGGTGGGAATTAACTATTTTGTTGGCAGAAACCAAACCGATATTCGTTCCGATTTCAAGTTCAGCAATTATGCCTGGGGTGACGATTATCACGAGGTGTTAAAAAAGAAACTGTTCCAATTATTGGGAAGGTTGAAAGATGAAACCCCCGATGTAAAGGGCCTCGCCTGTGTGGATACATCGCCGGTGATGGATAAAGTATGGGCGCAGAAAGCGGGATTAGGCTGGCAGGGGAAGCATACCAATCTAATCACACGGGATTATGGCAGTTGGCTCTTCCTGGGAGAGTTGATTGTAGACATGGAATTGGACTATGATCCTCCTTTTGACGAAGACCTTTGCGGCACCTGTAAGGCCTGCATCGATGCCTGTCCCACCTGGGCCTTGGATGAATATCAGATTGACTCCGCCAAATGCATTTCCTATCGCACCATTGAACATCGCGGCGCATTTGCTGAAGGTGAAAATGATTTAGACGGCTGGATTTTCGGTTGTGATGTATGCCAGGATGTATGTCCGTGGAATCAGAAATTTAGCCAGGTTACGGATGAGCCGGCCTTCCAACCGCGGCGGGAAATTTTGGATTGGACCGATGCAGATTGGCCGAAGATGGATGAAGAAGGATTTCGTAAATTGTTCAAAGGTTCAGCCGTAAAACGAACCAAGTTTTCAGGGTTAAACAGAAATATTAAACAAAATACTAAGTAAAGCCGTAGCATGCTACGTCTTTACATATAATAATAAAGGAAAATTAAAATGACAAAAGTAGGTGTATTGTTATCAGGATGCGGTGTAAATGACGGAGCTGAGATTCATGAATCGGTGATCACCATGCTGGCGCTGGACCGGGCCGGCGTTGAAATGGTGCTCATGGCGCCCAACATTGACCAGATGCATGTGGTCAATCATTACACGGGGCAGGAAATGGATGAATTCCGCAATGTGCTGGTGGAGTCCGCGCGAATCGCCCGGGGGAATATCAAGGATATGGCCGAGGTCACCGGCAACGATGTGGATGCCTTAATTATGCCCGGCGGATATGGTGTGGCCAAAAATTTATGTGACTATGCCATGGCGGGCCCTGAATGTTCCATCAATCCGGATGTGTATCGGTTGGTATCGGAAGTCCATCTCCTGCAAAAACCGATCGGCGCCATTTGTATCTCACCGGCGCTGATGGCCAAAGTTTTGGGAGAGCAGGATGAAACGGCAAACCTGACAATCGGTTCAGATGAAACTACTGCTAATGATATTAATGCAATGGGAAGTATCCATGTAGAATGTTCTGTCACAGAAATGGTTGTGGATGCTGATAAGAAAATTGTAACAACACCGGCTTATATGGAGGCTAAATCAATCAAAGAAGCGGCAGAGGGTATAGAGAAGTTGGTGGCGCAAGTCCTAAATATGATCTAAGATAGAAATGAAGTCAATAGTGTCCGGTTAAAATTTTAAAAATGGTCTGATAATCCCCGATAATAGGG
>CAYFJU010000100.1:0-6405 GCA_964343505.1 uncultured bacterium | reverse complement strand
AAAAGATAAGGGAACCGGTGCCTCAATTGGTACTATTTTAACCGGACAGTACTGAAATGAAGTAATGGTGGCATCGTGTTAAAGTAGTATTGTGTTATGGTAATTTCGTGTTAATAGAAGGAGTATAATCATGGGTAAAGTAGATCGATTTGAAGATTTGGAATGTTGGCAATTAGCAAAGGAATTAATGAACAAAATATATGACATGACAAAAAACAGTTCTTTTTATAAAGATTGGGAATTGAAAAGCCAATTAAGAAGATCAGCCCTTTCTTCTATGGCAAATATTGCCGAAGGATTTGCCCGCTTTCATAAAAAGGATTTTTTAAGATTTTTGGACATTTCCCAAAGTTCTGCCGCTGAAGTAAAAAGCCATCTTTATATTGTTATTGATCAAAATTATATTGACGCAAAAGAAACAAAGAAGATTCAAGCCCAAGCTGTTGAAGTCAGAAAAAAAACACTTGGCTTGGCAAGATACGTGAAACGATCTATCAAATAGAGTTGAAGGACTCCACCTTAACACCATTCCACTTTAATACAATAACACTGAAACTGTGAAAAAGGTAGCGAACCTCAGTGATATCCCTGATGGTGGAAGCAAACTCGTAATGTTGGATGATACACCCATCGCTCTGTTTAATTTGCAGGGTAAAATCCACGCCTGGGATAACCGCTGTCCGCACCGGGGTGCCTCACTGGCAGATGGGAACATTTCAGCCGATATCATTCAATGTAAATTCCATTTTTGGGAATTTGATGTTGAGACAGCTTGTGCTGTCGCCAATTCAGATTTAAAAGTAAAAACATATCCGGTAGAAGTAAAAAACGGAGAAGTTTTTATCGGCGGTTGATATCCACGGACCCCAGGCCGACGCTGATATCCAGGTAAACAGTTGGCCAGTCTGAATTCCAATCTTCTGTTAAATAATGATTTCCTTTTTTAATGAAATCATCCAAATCAACACTGGAAAGAAAATTGTGGTGTACCTTGGCGCGAACATTCACATTCTCTGGCAAGACAAGATCAAGTGAGCCCATGCCGACCTCAATGTCGATTTCAGCATCGTTAGTGAATTGTCCGCGAAAGTCAATATCGGCGGAACCCATACCCACTTCAATATCCACTTCACGGGCATTGAGGTTGCCCAAGCCTTCCGCATTAAACTCACCCAGGCCTGTATCAATTTTTAAAATGTCGCAGGTCATGGGATTGGGTTTGAGCATTTGAACACTCATTTCACCCAGCCCGCAATCAATCATCACCCGCGATAAGGTCAGATCGGTAAAATCAATATTCGCTTCCCCAAGCCCAAAATCCATGTCCAATTCGATCGGAATACTGGTGGGCATGGAAAATTCAAGTTCATTATCAATATCTTTGAACCGTTTATCTTCGCCCCAGTCAAATTCATATTTATGGTCATGGTCGGTTTTCACTGAAAAAACGCCGGTACCAGCGCGTTCAGTGTATTCGATTTCCGGATCCCATTTGGTGGGATAGTAAAAAATATTTCCACTGATTAATTTTGGTTTTGAATTGGCATCCAAAGAGAGTTCCCCGATACCAAAATCGATTTCCACTTCTAGTTGTTCAATATCACCGACTATATATTGGTAATGGTCCCGGATCCATTTCCCTTTTTTATCCCGGCCTTTATCCTGTTGGAATAAGGCGCTGGATGGTCCCTGGCTCAATGCGATTCCCAGGGAAAAAACGATTGTGATTAAGTAATGCATATTTTTCATTTTAAAATGAGTAGTTGAAGCGAATGGTTGTTTCATAGGGACCATCGTGATCCAATGGTTTGGCGATATTGATCATCCAATCGTGATCATCATCGTAGTCGCCGTGGCCGATGCCGATTCCTGCCGATGAAATCCCTAATTTAGGATTATCTGAGATCCATCCAGAATTCCAGGAACCGCCGCTGGTCCAGGCCCGTCCCCCGTCAGCGAAGAAAGAAATGAGCCAATCCCCGTCTGTAAATCTTGGTGTCAGGAATAAGGCCAGGTTTAGCTGAGCCATTTGGTTGCCCCGCTGCATTTTATATCCTTGAGCCGATACGGATCCGAGTCCGCCTACGGCGAATTGGCGATGGGTTGGGAGTTGTTCTCCGCCAGAACCAATCATCAGGCGGGAACGAAAAACAAGTCCTTCGGAAAACTCCCAGTTAAACACCATTAAGGCCAGGTTTCTTTGAACTGCATTGCCATAATCCATTTGAAATACAGTGGCCGAATCACCCTCAGCCTGAATGTATTCTGATTGCAAAAAGAGCGCTAATCCGGTTCTTAAAGGAGAATAATGGGGTGTCCGTGCCATGACAGACATTTCATAATAATTGGTTGATTTGGGAACCAAATCCAGGTTGGGCCGCAGGGCGCGATTTTTCTCAAATAAACTGGTCATGTTCCACACCGGCAGTGTATCCTGTTCGGCCGAAACAAACCGTCCTTTAAATCGAATATTTCTAAAAATATTGAACCCATAGCCCACTTCCCAGCCAGATTCATCCCAGCGGTCGTAAAAATCCTGACGGGCGAGAAAACTGGCCCACCCGTTTTCTTCCTGAGGAAGGCGGTATCCATCATCCGTCCGTGCTTCCTTGAATAAGCTCGCAAAGAGGAGTAGGTTTTGGTTTTCAAAAAAGCTCTTTTCAAATGTGGCGCGACCGGTATAATCAGGCGCCAACCCTTTTCTCCAGCGAACACCGGCGGACCAACTAAGCCTGAAATTGGATTTGGAATGACGGTCCCAGCGTTCATTGAAGGGTGTAAAAACAAGACCCTCATTACGGTTGTATTGAAAAATTGAGCGCTCGGGGTGAATCCAGCTTTGGCGGGAGCGGGCAGAACGGCGGTCTAACCCAAATTCAGTGGTTCCCTGGATCGCATCTTCCTTGTCCGTTTCGCGGTAGATCAATCCCTCTTTCAAATTATTTTCAATAATTTTTCCGTTAACAGTGCTGTTCGGTTCTCGGTAAACATTGCCGCCTATTGTGATGATTTGCCCGTTTAAAATTCCGCCATTTTTTAAATAGGCATCCCCGCCTAAAAGAGTAGCAATGCCATTGACTGTGCCATACACAATTAAATCACCGCCTACGATGCGCATATTTGTTTCGGACACTTTCCCGGAATCAATGGTCACATCTTCGCGAAATGTGAATTCGTCAGATGCCAATTCTTTCTCTTCCTGGTCTTCTTCAATTTGATCAGGTTCTTTTTCTAATGTATCCCTATCCTCCTGAAAACCATCTAAGGGAGCCATCGGTTCCAATAGTTGCATTGGTTTTGAATAATCGTCATCCGTCTCAGTGAGTTCATCGATGACATCAACGGCAGTTTCAACACCCATTTCAACCCCTTCTACTGCCGTCTCTAATCCATCCTCAACAACTTCAATAACATCTTCGAAAACTTCTTCAACATCATCTGTATCTTGGGTAAAACCCAAATTCAAACACATGAGTAATGATAAAAATGGTTTCATGGTTTAATCCTTTTCGATTGTGATTGAGCCGTGGTGGGATTTCAGTTTTACAATAAACGTTCCCCCGTTTATGTCACCCGTGGCAATAACATCATCATCATCCAAGCGAATCTGTAAGGGGAATTCAGAATCTATGGCCCCGGTGGAACGGCGGTTTTCGACGACGGCATCAAAGGAAGCGGGGAAATTGTCCGGCAGTGTTAATTCAATGCTTCCCCCGCTGGTCCTCAAATTGACATCATGACGATCAAATTGTTGATTCCATATTTTTTCAATATCGATTGAACCGCCACTGGTATAGGCTTCCACCTTACCATGAACCCGCTCACCGTGTATATCCCCACCGCTGGTTTTAACGTCGATATCACCAATCACCCGTTCAAGTTCGATATCCCCGGCAGATGTCTTTCCTTCGCAATGGCCCTCCAAGTTGGACACCTCTATACTGCCGCCGGATGTATGGACTTCTACATCAGCTTTCACATCTTCAATTTCAATATCACCCGCGGATGTACGGCCGTAAATCCGTGAACCGGTAATATCTTTAAAGTCAATATTTCCCCCGCTGGTATGCATATCGACTTCAGCTTGGCAAAATGTAACTTCCACATCACCACCGGATGTGGTTCCCTCTAACTTACCATCGCAGTCATTGATTTCTATGTCGCCGCCGGATGTGCGTACATTGGCAACACCTTTGATTTTTTCCAGCGTTATATCGCCACCGGAAGTTTTAGATGTTAGTCGGCCAGTTAATGAAATGACGTCCACATCACCACCACTTGTCTTAAGGAAAGCTTCTCCCGTAATGTATCGGACTTCTACATCACCACCGGAGGTGTTCATGCTTAGATTGTAATTTTTGGGAACGACTACATCATAATCGAAAGACACTTTTACTCTGCGACTATGTCTTTCCCTTCGGAATTCAATATGACCTTCTCCGGATTTGGATACTTCCGCTTTATTAGATTTAAAAATTTCTTCGGCAGCCGACCTGGATTTCGTTCTGATTTTCATTTTTTCAACAATGGTAACTGTTGTAGTCGGTTTGCCTTCTACCGTGATATCACCAGTGACGCGGTTGAATTCAACCACACGGTTATTCCCTTCGGCAGCGCTGACGTCAAATTCATACGTCGTTGTGGCAATGTATCTGTTTTTTGAATCCTTATCGAAAGATTCAAAGGATTCATACAGACCTTGGGCCTGGACAGGAATGGTTAAAAGTACAGCGATCAGAAATTTCATTGTTTTACCTCGATTGCTTCATCTTCGGCTAAATAGCTGATCTCATCCATGACTTCGGCAGCCCGTTCGCGGATATATTCATTTTGATCCATGAGACTGACCACCCGCAGGGCCGGCACAATATCTGCCGACGGACTATTGGCCAGGATGGAGAGGGCGCCCATGCGGACGGCCTCATTTTCATCTTCCAATAATATTTTTAAACAGGCATCCCGGATAGTTTTATCTGTTTCAAATTTTGATAATAATTCCAACGCTCTCAGTCGAACACCGGCATTGGATTCGGTAAGAACCGAAGATACAAGCACGAGTTTCTTATTATCATGTGACGGCACCGTTTCTAACAGGTTTACCGCTTTAAGACGTTTCCCCGGGTTGGCGTCATTGAGCAGTAAATAATACAGAATCTGCTGGATCGTTTCGTCATTGGTGCCGCCGGATACATCCACATTCTGTTTCGTTTCTACCGCCAGGCGGATGCTTTCATCATCCGTTTTTTCAAATTGCACATCGGAAAGCGCCCCCTCCTGAATCAGCCCCATGATTGCAGCTGAGGAGAATCCATTGTCCGCTGAAATGTCCTGTACAGGGTTGACCGCTAAAAAGCGGCCCACAACAAAAGCGATAACAACATAGGATGCCACGGCCCACACCGGTTGACGTGGAGAAAGGACTGTTTCAAAAATATCTCTGAATTTATCCAGCAAGGATGAGGGGGACTTCAGTGAACTGAGTTGAGTGACGCGCGCCCGTAATAGATTCCGTTGGCCCTGCAATTCTTCTTCTGATGGTTTGTAGGAGAAGGAGTCAGAAGTGAGGGATAGCGTACCCTCAAGTTCCTTGACATAATCTTTGAGATTAGGTTCTGCAATCAGTTTGGTTTCGAATGCTTGGCGCTCATCGGAGTCCAAGGCATCCATGACATAAAGGGTGGCCTGTTCTTTGAGTTTATTGGGAATATCAGGCATAACGATACTCCTTGAGTTCAGTTCTGAGTTTTTCCATGGCCCGGTATAGGTATTTTTTTACGGTGCCTTCACCGATACCCATAATTCCGGATATTTCACGGATTTTTAAATTTTGCATATGTTTGAGTAGAAAAGCGGTTCGTTGTTTATCAGGCAGTTGATCGGCAGCAGCTTTAACCGCTTTTAATATTTCACTTCGATCACTGGAATCGTCAGGCGCATCAGCAATATTCATCAGTGGGTCTGACCCGTCTTCTAATGCTTCCTGCATGGGCATTTTACTTTGGCTCCGCTTCATATTGTAAAAGGTGTTGACGGTAATCCTGTAAAGCCAGGTGTAGAACGCGCTCTGAAAGCGGAACTTTGAAATACTTTTGTAAGCTTTAATAAAAACCTCTTGGTAGAGGTCTTCGGCATCGTATTTATTTTGCGTCAGTTGGTAAGTCAATGTCATAATTTTTTCATCGTGCAATGCAACGAGTTGGTGAAACGCTTCGGAATCTCCCGCCTGTGCTAATTGTATTAATTGTCTGATGTCGTTCTTCAAGATTTTCAGTCGTCACACGGGGTATGACACGGCTTTTTTAAAAAAGGTTGTCATTGGATTTTAAATTTTATTTTGGGGAAAAAATAGAAGCTGGATTCAAGTAGTAAGTGCAACAGTTGATTCCTTTCCAAAAAATACTTGGT
>CAYFJU010000099.1:0-6605 GCA_964343505.1 uncultured bacterium | reverse complement strand
GCCACATCTCTTTTTCAGGCAAACTGTCAATACCACTCATGAATAGTTCACTTAATTTAATTAACTTGATGGATATTTAGATGAAATGTCCAGTAACATAGTCCTGCATGAGAGGTTGCATCAATAATTCATTCTTATCCCCTGTTGCAGTCTTGGTTGATAATTGTGGTTGGAATAATTTTCATCTTTGTTTAAAGTGCCTCGTATTCCGTACTTTGCGCGGGTAAAGACATGCATACCGAATCATACTACCAACTCCCCCAAGCCAAAGTCCTTCTGGATCACCTCAAATCCATGAATTCCGGTTATTCCATTGAAATCATCCTGCCGAAAAAACGCTGGCCGAACTTGGAAACACGAAAATCTCCTGAAGTGATGGATATCATTCGTAAACATTATGAAGTGTCCAAGGATGGGTTTGGGAACGATTTGGGCTTCGATGCACTTGTCCACCGCAACCGGGATGCCGATTTGTGGATCCACATTCTGGATGGAGAGGGCAACCTCATTGGGTTCTCCATCAATGAAGGCTATAGGGTGGATGGCAAAACGATCAATTATTTTCGCATTACCGTGTTTATCAAGGAAATTCAGGCGAGGGGGATTTATCCGTTACTGAATGAATTAAAAGTGGCTATCATCCCGGCGGATATTTATTTGGTGCGGACCCAGAACCCGGTTGTTTTTAAATATTTTAACCATTTATGCCGGGATCATGGGCTTGCAGTATCGCCTACGGCAAAAAAGATCGATTCATACGCAGTTAATATCGCACGAAATCTCATTCCTGATATTGATGCACTCTCCGTTCAGCGGTCAGTATTGGAAGGTGAAGCGCTGATTGGTACACCGAAACCACCCAAAGAACATAAGCCCATCTGGGAGCGGATGGATATTCATAAAGGCGATGTAGTTGTGATTGTCGGTTATCCGGGGGCACCTTCATGAAATTGATCTGCAAATTAACAATCATTTTTTCTATCCTCGTTCTCATCTGGAGTTGTGAAACTCCTGAAAGTTTAGAGCCTGTTTCAGGAATCGAAGGAAAATTAATTATTGATGGTGAATGGCCCGATTCGATCCAGGCTGCAGCCCTGATTGTTCTTAAAAGCCTGGATCCAAACAACCTTGGGGCTGGACTTGTGACTTATAGTACTCCCGTGCTGCCGCCATCCACAGAATCTGAATATTTCTTTCAACTCGAACCGGGATTTTATTTTATTGCTGGGGTGGGCCTGACAATGGATCCGGTATTATTCTTTGCAAATTTTGATTCAATTATGGCCAGCGGGAATATACCAATCGTCCGGTTGGAAAAAACACCGCCCCTTCTCAATATTATTAATTTGGATGACCAACAGGTCATGGAAATTGACCACACCATAAAGTTTAATAAATGAAACTTAAAATTCTTATTATTCATGTTTTAATTGCGAATTTATTCGCCCAGGGCTCTATCACCGGAAAGATTACCCGCGCCGATTCCGGCGAACCATTATTAGGTGTGAATATTTTGGTTCAGAACACTTTTACGGGGACCACGACCGATTCCGAAGGACAATACACAATTGAACCATTACAGTCGGGGGAATACACACTTGTTATCAGTATGATTGGTTTCGGGAAACATACGGAAAAGAATATTGTCGTTGCTGATAACGAAATCCAATTGGATGTTCAACTTAAACAGGATGTATTGTCGTCACCCCAGGTTGTAGTGACAGCCAGCCGGAATGTGCAGGATGTGATGGAATTACCGGTTTCCATGTCCGTTATCGGTCCGCGAAAAATTAATGATCGTGCTGCTGTAAACTTGGTTGAGGTGATGAAATTTGAACCGGGAATCAGCTCGGTTCGCGGACAATTAAATATCCGCGGTACATCAGGATTTACCCTTGGGACGGGTGACCGATCCTTAATGCTAATTGACGGTGTCCCAGTTTTGGGGAGCGGTGCCGGAAATATTACCTGGACGATGGTGCCCATAAGTGAAGTGGACCATGTGGAAATTATTCGCTCCGGCGGATCAGCGTTATACGGTTCCAGTGCCCTGGGCGGTGTGGTCAATATACTGACCAAAAATTCCCCTGCGAAACCCGAAACCCGTTTTCGATTAAAATCGGGGATGTACAGCGAACCGAAGTATAAACAGTGGCAATGGCGGAATCAGCCGGGATTATTCAATTATTTGGATCTAACCCACAGCCGGCCAATTGGAAAACACAGCGCCTGGATTCGATTTCACAAGGCAAAATCCGATGGTTATAAGCGGCAGGGATGGATCGACGCCAATAATATCACCGGGAAAATGAAATTCAATTTTGGTGAAAGATATAATGCATCCATTTTTGCCAACTATTATTCGGATAAAATATCTCTGGCCTCCCAATGGAAAAATGCGGCTAATCCTTTTGAAGCGCCTGTTGGAGAGGAAGACGACCATACTGTCGGTACAAAGCTGAACCTGAACGGCTTTTTCAATATGATTGTGTCTAAAAATACAGTGATAAAACTCAAAGGGTCGCTTTATAAGGTAAAGTGGCAGAACTATAGTGCATCGAACAATAATTTTATAGATGAACAAAAAATATATAGTGAAGTACAGGTCGCCACGACGTTCGGTCGATCCACCCAAATTACGACAGGTGTGGTGGCTCAAAAAGCGGGGATTCAGGCCCGGATTTACGGGAACCATAATAGTCTCTCTATGTCAGCTTATGTCCAGGTACAGAGGCGGCTGGTGGAAAAACTGACTGTGAATACGGGCGCCCGAATGGAAACCTATTCAGTGGACAGCAAAAAATTGGATGAATCCATGGCCCCTCAAATCGCCCTGAATTGGCGATTATTTGATTGGCTCTCTTTGCGAGGATCCGTGAGTAGTGGTTTTCGTGTACCGAGTGTTGCGGAAATGTACACACAAACCCAATTGAATATTTTTAAGGTGGAGCCCAACCCAAATTTGAAAGCGGAAAGCAGTCAATCGGGAGAAGTGGGACTAACTGTTCAAATTCCGAGGAATCGCTTGGCATCTAACATTAAATTGGATTTAGCCGCATTCAGTTCCACTTTTGACCAATTGATTGTGGCTACACCGAATGAAAAAGGTATCATCCAATTTCATAATTTAACTGATGCGCGGATATCCGGTTTAGAAGTTGGATTGTCGGGAGCAATGTTGAATAAGTCCGTTTTATTTTCTACAGCTTATACTCAACTAAACCCGGAAGAAATTGATAAGGATGGGAATGTCATTGATACATTGGCCTACCGTTTTCGCCATACACTGGTGACAACAATCGGCACACGATTTATGGGCCTGACGGCCACGCTTGAGAATCGTTATATGTCCCGGATTGAAAAAGTAAAATTGTTTCAGGAGAACCCTATCTCCGGGCAGGATAAGCGGGTTCCGATTCACATTTGGAATGCGGGGTTAGGGTATAATTATCGCGGGTGGGATTTTCTCTTTCGAGTCGAAAATATGTTTCAATATTACTATACTGAACTGGAACGGAATATGGGAGAAGAAAGGCACTTTTCCTTGACTGTGGCGAAAAAGATTTGATTATTGGCATAGGTGCATTCTTAACTCACACTAACAAAACACCCGGATTTAATATTGTCAAATGGTTCACTTTCTTTCGAAAAAGCGGGGCTGGGGATGCGTTGAAAATAGGATGTATATCGGCATCTACACCAAGAATGATGCCAAGGGAGTTATTTTACAAAGGTCACCGGTCGCCAGTCGTCGGTGGTTTTACCCGATACCTTAATATAATATACTCCCGAAGACATTTGATTCCCGGACCCATCTTTGCCATACCAGCTGAAGTTGTGGTTCCCGGTGTTTAATTCTCCGCTATACAACCGGGCCACTCGTTTCCCTCTTAGATCAATCACATCGATTGAAATGGGCGCTTCTTTCATCATATAAACTGAAAACTGAACAGCGCCGTTAAAAGGGTTGGGATAGGGATTGGCAATGGTGAATTCCACCGGTACATTGGAGTCAGTCCCGGGCTTCCCATCTTTGATCGCCAATTCATAATCCCAATTTCCGCCGGCCGTATCCTGGCTCACAACGGATAAATGGATGGATTTTAAATCCGCCGGATCGATGTTTATGGAAGGACTCGATATAATCAGGTAAGAGTTATCATATCTTTTCAGGATTGCGTTCAATTGTAAATCGGATAAAGGACCGCTGTTATTGATTAAATCCACTTGAACGGGCCTTTGGGACACAATTTGAATATATTGGCTGGCAAAGCGGTCCAGGCGGGTGGAGGATACAGTATCCCGATTCCCTGCCTGAAAGTTTATAGTCTGCAAAATGTGTGGTCCGGATACTGGATACCTTTCTGCCTCTTCATAAGAATAATCCCCTGCAGCAGGTAAGGATGACATGATTTTATTGGCGATAGTCATGCCATTCAGGGCGCGTTGAAATGAAAAGCCTAACTGGCTTATCGCCCCATGGATTGAAGCGTGGCTGCCGTCCTTCTCCCGGCTGTTTGATTTGACCGATTCCTCGAAGATCCTTCGAATCGCTTCCGTACCGCCCATGTGCTGTTCCAGGTATTCAAAGAAAATGAAGGAGCCATACCAATGGAAGCTGCTTTCATCCAGGGATCGGTGGGGCTGTTTGAACCAATCATACATGTATTGATAGGCGTCATTGATCTCATCATAAATCTCCTCTTCCATCCAAACAGCGGAAGCCTCCAGGAGCCAGGGCATTTCCCAGCCGTCATAACCGAATTGGATGGCATGGAAGTATTCATGGGCGGCGGTGACCTGGATGTTTTTTATCTCATCCATGGGAAAGTTTTTATAATTATTCCGCATGGCCATATAACTGGTGAATGCATTCTTTTCCACAATCAGTTTGGACTGTTCATTGTCCCCCTTTCCATGTGCATACTCTTCAGGCTGAACGTAACCGTAATACCGGGAAGATAATTCACGTACATAAATATCATAATGATCGGAACCACCCTTGTCTCTTGTGCCCGTATAATAGCCGTCACTGGGAGGACGCAGGTACTTCTGTTCATCGTGGAGTTGATTGGCTACATGATTAAAAATATCTGCCATGGATTCAATATAATCCGGGACACCGTTGGCATCTTTATCTGTCTTGAGAACGGAATGACGTCCAGATGTTGTATAATGAAAGCGGAAAATACCACTATCGAAATATTGATCCAAACCGACGGCTTCAGACCGCTGTGCCCCCCCCCGGGACACAAGCCGTGAATTAAAATTGAATCCAACTGCCTCGAGGTCAGTGCGGTCATTCACTTTTAAATTATGTCCATTTTTGGCAATTTCCAGTAAATGGGGTGTTAGGTGCCGCCCGCCGTCATCCCGTCCCGAAAAAGCCGATTTCACCGCCTCAATAGAAGATTGGGGTATCCCTGCCCAAAGAAAAGAGGAGATGATTTGGATCGTGATCAGCCTATTCATGATCTTTCGAATGCTGTCTTTGTTTCTTTTTATACCAATAGAAGCGGATAAAAATAGCCATCAAAATGAGGCCCCCTACATAAAACCAGGCGAAGTAGGGCAGATTCTCGGTCATTTCTTTTTTCCCGCGATGAAATGCTCATACACATAGGCTGCGGCAATTAGGCCCATACCCACCTGGATTTCCCATCCTTTTTGGGTGTCGCCCGCAAGGAATCCGGCTCCCGTCAGACCGCCCCCGATGAAATAAACTGCTTTAATCCAGGTTGGTCTTTGAACCAAAGTTTGAGGCTGCAGGGGCGCTGGGGGTGGCTGTTCCTGTTGAAAGGAGGCCATGACATCAGAAAGCGGGAAGCGCAGGGAGGCCAGCAGTTCAGGCGGATCATTGGCATGGTAAAATTCATATTGTTCAACAGGGACCGCCATACGAAAGCCCACTTGGAGCGATTCCCCGGCGTGCACACATTCAATACGGCTTACAGGATAAGATAGATTGGCCGACTCCAATCGGGATGTATCACCATCGGCCTGGTGCAATGTCATGTAATACCAGGAGGTGGATTCATTGAACCAGCCCGTGACTTGGCTGGGGTCAAGGGGAGCGTCGGACCGTATTTTAATGAAAACACCATTCCTTTTCACTGCAACGGAAATATCGTTGATCCAGACGGCTTGGGCTTGGAGCAATGTCAATGAAAAGAGAAAAAGTAAGCGCATGGTTTTGTTACGAGTCCTCTCTGTTTCGGTTCCGGTATTGGGATATCCCTTTTTCGAGTCCTTCAAGAATCGCGTCCATAACGGTGTCGGACCGGATATTATTGATCATGGCCAACACGAATACGGGATACACTTCCTGGGGCAGGAGGGGCTCCAGTTCCTCGAAGGGGTCTTCCTCATCAAGAATATCATCCAGGGTCAAACCGGTATTGAGTTTGGCCTGAAGTTCTTCCTGGAGTAAAAAGATATAGTCTTTCGTTGCATCGCTGGAAAATTGGAGTATATCCGCTGTGGTTGATTTGGTTTTTTTGGCCATGTGAAGCAGGAATTTAGGTGGAAACTTTGATCCAGAGAACGGGATTTAAGTGTCTTCCCATAGACATGGTTTACAGTTTGAGTGTTTAAAGAAGCCCTGG
>CAYFJU010000098.1:0-6923 GCA_964343505.1 uncultured bacterium | reverse complement strand
TAACCAAAATTTGACGGCTTTAAACCTTTTTGATTTTCAATGTCGGAATTTGGGTCCTCTAAGATTGTGAATTGTGAATATTGAACTATTAGCGCTTTGGCACTTAATTTTAGTGCTTTATAAAAGGATTAATTATGGCTACCAGAGAATTTCACAGAGCATCAGACAATCATGCCGGGGTAAAGGTGGGAGATAAATTTAAAACAGTGAAAGACCACCATGAAGTCAAGGGTGACTTGACAGTGGGAGTTGAACTTGTTTTAGACGGAATTGTCCATTATCCCACCCGGTACCTTTTGAAGGATGACGAAGGTAATCTGTGGACCGTTCCTATTCACTCGGTCGAAAAACTTAACGAATAAGACCCATTTCCTTCCCGCAGATCATTCCTACTTCTGATTGTACCATCCTGGTTCGATTTGGGGAATCCATTTCAGAAAACCTGCATCAGCAGGTTTTTTCATTTACACGTTATCTCCTGAAAAATTCCTATCCGGGGATAATCAATATTCACCCCGCTTATTGTTCGGTGATGGTTTCCTTATCGAATCTTGCAAGTCTTAATGAGGTAACCAATTATTTACAGCATGCATTGGATTCTGCTTCCAGTCAAGATATCCCTCCACCACGACATGTTGAAATTCCCGTACTGTATGGTGGCGACATGGGAGCGGATTTGGCGCGGGTCAGCGATCATACTGGGTTGGATCCTTCTGAAGTGATCAAACGCCATTCAGAACCGGAATATCTGATTTATTTCATCGGTTTTTCCATAGGATTTCCCTATTTCGGCGGCATGGATGAGACGCTGATTACACCGCGCTTAGCCTCACCGCGCAAGATTGTGCCGGCCGGTTCTGTCGGTATTGCTGCAAACCAAACCGGCGTCTATCCCGTTTCGTCACCAGGGGGATGGAATCTCATCGGGCAAACGCCAACGCAAATGATGGACGTCAATTGTCCGGAAGATAATTTATTGAAGATGGGAGACAGGGTAAAGTTTGTTCCGATCGATGAAGATGAATTCCATAAACTGCGGGAAAAGCCATGAGTATTACGGTCCTTAGAGGTGGCCTTCAGACGACAGTACAGGATCTGGGACGAGAGGGTTATGCCCACTTAGGAATTTCCGCTTCCGGCGCGGCAGATAGTTTTTCTTTAAGGATCGGCAACTTATTGGTTGGGAATCCGGAAGAGTATGCGGCTCTGGAAATGACGCTCACCGGCGGAAAATACTTATTTAACGAAAATGCATTCATCGCCGTGTCCGGCAGCATTTTTCATTTGCACTTAGACGGAAAAGAAGTTCCCCATCAGCGCGGATGCTATGTACGATGCGGGCAAGAATTAACCGTCGGCCCCTCACAAGATGGAGCACGCGCTTACTTATGTTTGCGCGGTGGTGTTGCAGTGCCAGATTATCTATCCGGAAAGACGACCCATATTACTTCCGGCCTGGGCGGTTTCGAGGGACGTCTAATCCTGAAAGGAGACACCATTACTATTGGAAATCTGAATCATGTGTCCCAACCTATAAAACTAAAGGAAGTTTTATATATCCAACGGGATATCATTCGTATTACCAAATGCATACAGTCGAATTGGTTTAGTGAGGATACTTGGAAATTATTCACTGAGCAAACATATACAGTGTCAAAAAATTCCAGCCGAATGGGGATTCGGCTAACGGGCGATCCTGTGAAATCATCCCTGGGAAATGAAATTTTGACTGAAGGTATTCCCTTGGGGGCAATTCAGGTGCCGGGAGGGGGACAGCCCATCATTTCATTTGTAGAGCACCAGACCACAGGGGGATACCCCAAAATTGCCAATGTGATTACGGCGGATTTGTGTAAAGTCGGTCAGTTGAAACCTGGCGACCAATTTAAATTCCAGTCGGTATCATTAGAAGAAGCAGAAGCGTTCCGATTCGAACAGGAAGCATTTATAGAAGGAATAAAGAGAACCCATGACTAATACCACGGCCATTTTAATAACCTTGATTATATATAAAGTTGTCCTGATCCTGATTGGGTTGTGGGCCAATAAACGCACCCAGTCAACTTCGGATTATTTTTTGGGTGGCAGGAAACTGGGCCCATGGGTGGCTGCTTTAAGTGCTTCTGCCAGTTCTTCTTCGGCCTGGACGCTCCTCGGTGTAAGTGGGGCGGCTTATCTGTGGGGTTTGCCGGCCATTTGGCTTTTCCCTGCAACACTATCCGGCTTTATGTTGAATTGGTTCTGGGTTGCGCCCAGGCTGAGTGTTCATGGGCAAAAGGTGGGGGCGATCACTTTGACCGATGTATTGGCCACTTCCGATGGCGGAGAAACAGTCAAAGAACTGCGCTGGATGGCTTCCGCCATCATTTTATTTTGTTTCGTTTTTTATGTCGCATCCCAATTCGATGCGGCAGGACAATCCTTTCAATCCACTTTTGGTATGGATAAAAACTCAAGTATCATTCTGGGGGCCGGGATTATCCTGATATATACTTTACTGGGTGGATTCTGGGCCGTCAGCGTTAGTGATACACTCCAGGGGATTATGATGGCTTTATCGGCAATTATTTTACCCATCGTTGCCGTTACCAATGCGGGAGTGGAGGCCATGATAAACAATTTATCCGGACAAGCGCTATTTTCGTCACACACGGGGATGGGGGGCATCATTGCTTTGGGCTTCATCCTGGGGACAATGGGGATCGGGATTGCTTATCCCGGGCAGCCCCATGTGGTGAATCGCTTTATGGCCATTGAGGGAGATAAAAAAATTAAACAGGGGCGTGCAATTGCCATTGGCTGGGCGCTGATTATTTATCCGGGAATGATCTTCCTGGGGTGGGCCGGGCGTGTAATTACTGATATTGCCGGACACGAGCAGATCCTGATTGTACTTGGAAACCAGCTTTTGCCGCCAGTCTTAGCAGGCATCATACTGGCCGCTGTACTTTCAGCGATAATGTCAACTGCGGACAGTCAATTGTTGGTCGCAGCATCCAGTGTCAGCCATGACCTGAAAGAACGGAAAGAAGAGCATAGTCTGCACCATACACGGATTGTAGTGACCATCATTTGCGTTGTTGCAGTCGTCATGGCGATTGCCGTGGATAAAAGTATTTACAGCCGTGTTTTATTCGCTTTCTCCGCAATGGGGGCGGCATTTGGTCCATTACTTCTGGGTAGGATGCTGGGCGGTGTACCACGGATTCACGCCATCGCAGCCATGTTTTCCGGTTTTGTCCTGACACTCATATTTTACTATATTGACTTCAAACCGGAAGGAAATCCATTGGAAAGGCTGGTCCCTTTTGCAGTGGCCATGCTAATCGTTCAATTGGGACGACAATACAAAAAACAAAAGTAGGATATGGATATCAACTGCGACATGGGTGAGATTTCACGTCTGTTAGAAGACGGTACCTATGCACGTCTCATGGACCATATCACGTCAATCAATGTGGCCTGCGGCGGTCATGCCGGGGATGAAGCGATGATGCGTGCGATGGTTCAGTTGGCGAAGGAGAAAAAGGTCAATGTTGGCGCCCATCCCGGCTATCCCGATAAAGAAAATTTTGGCCGAATTGATTTAGATATGGATCAAATTGAGTTGTTGGATACCATTCGTGATCAAATTCAATTATTGGTGGATATTGCTGCCGATGAAGATGTAGAGCTCACCCATGTGAAACCCCACGGCGCGCTGTATAATCAAGCGGTACGGGATGAAATTGTTGCCCAGACGATTGGAGAAGCGGTGATACAGGTTGATCCTGTTTTCAATATCATGGGGTTGGCAGGATCAAATATGTTAACTGTTTTTGAAGGAATGGGTTTAGAAACTATAGCAGAAGCATTCGCAGACAGGACTTATGAAGCGGATGGCAGTCTCAGGAATAGAAAATATGTTGATGCACTCATTACTGATCCAGCAAAAGCTGCTGCACAGGCAAAAATGATGATAGATGGGAAAGTGATCGCCGTTGATGGCAGTGAAGTCAAAGTTGGAGCACAAACATTGTGTATCCATAGTGATACACCTAACGCGGTGGCCATTGCGGAGACGGTACGGGGAGTGATTGGGTGAGTATTGTTTATTACAACTCATCCCTTAATCCATTATCTTCAAAAGAGAAGGGAAATATAGGGTTTTCACTTATGCTTATAGGTTGAGTTATATTAAAAATGAAAAGAATTTAGGATGACATACGCTTCAATAACTGAGCTCTGTCGATTTTTAAGACGAAATCAAACTGATGCAGAGAAGATATTTTGGGAAGCAGTCAGAAATCGAAAAATCAATGGTAAAAAAATCAACCGTCAGTTTTCAATCAATGTATCAGATAGCGAAGTCCCTAAATACTTTATTGCCGATTTTTACTGCTTTGAGCACAAGTTGGTAATTGAAATCGATGGAGGCATCCATGAAACACAAAAAGAATATGACGCTTTACGGACAGAGTTGATTGAAAAAACGGATAAAAAAGTGATCCGATTCAAAAACGAGGATGTATTAAATCGATTGGATTGGGTACTAACAGATTTAAAAAAACATTTTTAACAACTCACAAAATTTTACCACTCACACCAATCCCCTCACTATGAAGAGAGGGGGTCACGCTACCAATAGCTTAAGGATAAAACCGTAGCGGGGGTGAGTTAGAGACAAAGGAAACAACATGAAACACATCATCACCATTTTACTCGCATTAACCATAGGCTTCGCCCAAACCCTTTCCCTGGCGGAGAAACGCATCAAGACCTATGTGGAAAAGCATACGGATGAAGCCATCGACCTCTTGGAAAAAGTGGTGAACATCAACAGCGGTTCCCTGAATATCGAAGGGAATAAAAAAGTGGGCAAGATCTTCCAGAAAGAACTGGATAAACTGGGCTTCAACACTTACTGGGTCACTTACCCCAAAGAGATAAAGCGATCCGGACACCTTTTTGCTGAGATGCGGGGCGGCAAGGGGAAAAAGATAGTGATGATTGGCCATCTCGATACTGTTTTTGGAAAAGATCACCCATTCCAGAAATTTGTTCGGGAAAGGGATAAGGGATACGGTCCCGGGATTGCAGACATGAAAAGCGGCGACGTATCCATGATATATGCCATGAAGGCCCTTCATCAAATTGGCGTCCTGAAAGACATGAACTTGACACTTGTCTTTATCGGTGATGAAGAAAAACTGGGCGCCCATTCATCTATTGTACGAAAAGAATTGGTGGATGCGGGCAAATGGGCTGACATCGGTCTAGGTTTTGAAGGTGGCGATATGAATACAGGCACCATTGCGAGGCGTAGCTCTTCCTCATGGATTTTGACCACCACAGGCATTGAGGGACATTCCTCTCGCGTGTTTAGTGAAGAATTAGGCTATGGAGCCATCTTTGAAGCATCCCGGATATTGAATGCTTTTCGTGAAGAATTGGCCGAAGAAGAATACCTCACATTTAACCCCGGGACTATCGTTGGTGGCACTGATGTAACCTTTGATCCGGTGAATTCCCGAGGAACGACTTTTGGTAAAACAAACGTCGTGTCTCAATCTGTAACAGTGCATGGGGGCATTCGGACTATTTCGATTAATCAATTAGAAAATGCCATGGTAAGAATGAAGGAAATTGCATCCAGAAATTTGCAAGGAACAATGGCAAAGATCGAATTCAAAACCAGCTATCCGCCCATGGAGCCGACGAAGGCCAACTATGCATTATTGGAAGAATTGGAGCAAGTGAACTACGCCTTAGGATATGGCGAATTAGCCCCATTGGATCCCAGCAAACGGGGAGCGGCGGACATTTCATTTGTGGCGCCCCATGTAGATGCAGCTTTAGCCGGGATGGGCCCTGATGGTCACGGCACCCATTCGGCTGATGAATGGCTTGATTTGACGTCATTTCCGAAGACCACTTCTCGGGCTGCAATATTTATTTATCGATTAACGCGGTGAGTTAACTCCCCAATTCCTTTCTATATCATATAAATCCTTCTTGGCTTAAATTCATCCTGACTTTCAGGAAGGTCATGGATGCCTATTTTTGTTATAAAACTAAAAGAATTACCTGTCATTGCGAGGAGTGAAATGGCGCCTGCCCGCCGAATCAAAAGAGTAGGCGGGAAGCAATCCCAACTTCAATGGGATCGCCACATCTTGCCTATCGTCAAGGTTCGCGATGACAGACTGGATTATATATTTATGAGAAGGGTTTGAAGAATTCAATTATTTTGGGGCAAGATCATGAGAAAAATATTACTGATCACATTATTGGCATCGATTGGGTTATCCCAGTCCAGCGCTGATCGAAAGGCCATCGAAGCCGCCGCCATGGATTATTTAGAAGGGTGGTACAGCGGCGATGCAGTGAGAATGGAACGGGCCCTCCATCCTGAATTGGCCAAACGGATGGTTTATTTCGATGATAAGGGCCGAAGCCGATTGAATACCATGGGGTCATTGACCCTGATCCAGAAAACCCGAAACGGCGGCGGTAAGACCACACCTAAGGATAAAATCGTAAATAGGGCGAAGATCCTGGATGTGTATGGAAACACCGCCAGCGTCCGCGCCGACGCCACCGGATGGATTGACTATCTTCATATTGTAAAGTGGAACGGAGAGTGGAAGATCATCAATGTACTGTGGGAATTAAGACCGGAGGAATAGCCGCTTGTTGAGCATGTCAAAACAAGCGAATCGCATCCTTTGACATGCTCAGGACGCTTAAAGTCATGCTTTCAAAAATATTCGCAACACTCCTTAATACTTCTCCCGCTGTCAAAAGAAGCCTGTGGAAGTGGTGGTACCAGCGCCTGGCTCATCAGGGGCGGGACATCAATTGGTCCTTCATGAATTATGGTTTTGCCCCAGTACTGTCCGGTTAAAATAGTACCAATTGAGGCACCGGTTCCCTTATCTTTT
>CAYFJU010000097.1:0-7594 GCA_964343505.1 uncultured bacterium | reverse complement strand
CGCACGACCATGATCTATACCCATGTGATGCAAAAAGGCCCGCTGGCGGTTAAAAACCCCCTGGATACCTAAGGTGCATCCATCATCCTTGATGGATGGTATCCGGGGTCAGAATGATCCCGGTACAAGGTGAATGGTATTCCGGATCAAGATGATCCGGTCACAGAATAAGCCCGTTATGAGGTGGATAGTTTCCGGGGTTGAGTTTTATCTTTACTTCCGTGATCAAGGATGATCACGCCACAAAACAGCATCATCCTTGATGGATGATTTCCCAGATCAAGATGATCTGGGCACGGGGTGGATGGTATCCGGGGTCAGAATGAGCCCGGTACAAGGTGGATAGTTTCCAAGGTTGAGTTTTATCTTTACTTCCGTGATCAAGGATGATCACGGCACAAGACAGTATCATCCTTGATGGATGGTGTCCCGGTTCAGGATGAACCGGGCACAGCATGGTATTCCGGATCAAGATGATCTGGTCACAGAATGAGCCCGTTATGAGGTGGATAGTTTCCGAGGTTGAGTTTTATCTTTACTTCCGTGATCAAGGATGATCACGGCACAAGACAGTATCATCCTTGATGGATGGTGTCCCGGTTCAGGATGAACCGGGCACAGCATGGTATTCCGGATCAAGATGATCTGGTCACAGAATGAGCCCGTTATGAGGTGGATAGTTTCCGAGGTTGAGTTTTATCTTTACTTCCGTGATCAAGGATGATCACGGCACAAGACAGCATCATCCATGATGGATGGTGTCTCGGTTC
This sequence comes from uncultured bacterium, assembly GCA_964343505.1. Taxonomy (GTDB): domain Bacteria; phylum Fidelibacterota; class Marinisomatia; order Marinisomatales; family TCS55; genus TCS55. The sequence goes on along the minus strand of CAYFJU010000097.1, from coordinate 6,824 downwards.
AGGATGAACCGTGCACTGGATGACACCCGGGTCAGGATGAGCCGGGGACTTGGTGAACCCCAGAATCAAGATGATTCTGGCACTGGTTGAACCGGGCACTGTGGTGAAAAGGAAGGAACAAAAATGAAAATGATATATCAAGGCGATCTACCCCATATTCAGCCGCCTGGCGCAATACTTTTTATTACCTTTCGACTCGCCGAGAGTTTGCCCAAAGAAATCCTTCATAATATTTCTGATGAATATGCACGGCTGACCCATATTATTTCTAAAGATGGAATTGACATACAGGATGCGGTTAAGCAACGCTTGAAATTGATTTTTAAGTATGACAATTATTTACATATGTCAAATACAGGTCCACATTATTTGAAGGATCCTGAAATTGCAAATATGGTGTGTGATGCCATTCATTTTCATGATGAAAAAATGTATAAATTATTTGCGTATTGTGTGATGTCTAATCATGTTCATATTGTCTTAAAACCCAATCATATTGAAGAAAATGAGTATGTGCCTATGTCAAAAATAATGCATAGTATTAAAAGTTATACCGCTTCAGAAGCCAATAAAATTTTAAGGAGAAAGGGGCAGTTTTGGATGAATGAAAGTTTTGATCATTATGTTAGGTCAGACCAAAGTTTCGATCGTATAATCAAATATGTGATTGATAACCCAGTGGAAGCGAACTTGGTAAAAAGTGCCGCCGATTGGCCATGGTCCTATTCAAAATCCTGATTTTTCCACGGCCATCCTTGGCCGTGGAAAATGGTACGAAATCTATGAAATGTGCACAAGCAAAATGCTTGTGTCACTTTATTCATTCCCATATTTGAATATGGGCCTAAGCACACTAATTTTCTCATTAGTTAAAATTTAATTCATTTAAAATTCGAGGAAAAAATGGCACATCTTTCAAAAATAAAACATTCAGCCGGGGATTGGCGAAAGGTTAAATCTGACGCAATTGCTGTTGGTATTTATGATGATCTGAAACTGTCCCGCCAATTTCAGGGGGTGAACCGTGAATTGGGCCGAGGACTTTCTAATGCATTGACCGCGAATCTCATCAAAGGAAAAGTAGGTGAGATCAAAACAGTGGTGGGAAAAAAAGGCGCCATCGCATTTGTGTATGGCTTAGGCAAACGGGGTGAACTGAATGCAGAAACACTACGACGGGCCGGGGGCGGTGTCTCCAAAGCCTGTGTGGCCAATAAAGTGGAATCAGTCTCCTTTCTTATGCCCGTGGATGGGAAAGATGCTTATCATTCCCAGGCCGTTGCTGAAGGATTGGTTTTGGGCAGTTACCAGTTCAATGAATTTAAAACGGATGGGGAAGATAACTTTGAAATGGCAGATGCAACTGTGGTGGGCGGTAATAAAAAAGCAGTGGAAAAAGGCGCCGTGATCGCCAATGGTGTGTGCCTGGCGCGTGATATTGAGAATCGTCCCGGGAATGTGGCCACACCATCCCACCTTGCTGAAAATGCGACTGCTATCGGAAAAACTGGCGGTATGAAAGTCACCGTTTTCGACCGGGATAAATTTACTAAAATGGGGATGGGCGCCTTGGCCGGTGTGGCTTCCGGTACGGATGTGCCGCCAAAGTTCATTATCATGGAATACATGGGCGGCCCGAAAAAGCAAAAACCCAAAGTGTTAGTTGGGAAGGGGCTCACCTTCGACAGTGGCGGTATTTCGATTAAACCAGCAGCCAAAATGGATGAAATGAAATACGACATGTGCGGTTCAGGTGTAGTGTTGGGCGTGATGAAAGCAGTGGCTGAGCTGAAACCGAAAATGAATATTGTGGGTATCATCCCATCCACAGAAAATATGAGTGGTGATAAGGCCTATCGTCCCGGGGATGTGCTTACGGCATACAATGGGAAGACCATAGAAGTTTTGAACACGGATGCGGAAGGACGAATTATCTTGGCTGATGGTTTATCCTATGCCTCCAAGCATTATGATCCGGAATATATTATAGATTTTGCCACCCTAACCGGTGCGGTGGTTGTGGCACTGGGCCATGTGGCCACCGGGATAATGGGGACGGATGAAGCCCTGGTGGAAGCCGTAAAATCATCTTCAAAAACCACTGGGGAAAAGGTATGGGAATTCCCGCTTTGGGATGAGTACCTGGAGCAGGTGAAATCCAATATAGCCGATGTAAAAAATATCGGTGCGCCTCGCCAGGCTGGTACCATCGCCGGTGGTGCCTTTCTGAAAGCATTTGTCGGTGAAGATATCCCCTGGTGTCATTTCGACATTGCCGGCACGGCTTGGGGTGACAAGGATTTGCCCTACCAGAATAAGGGCACTGCCACGGGGGAAGTGATTCGTTTGGTTGTGGATTTGATCGGCGCCTGATGGGTGATTGTCCTTCCAGAGACGAAGCGCTTGAGCTGTTGCACGAATACACCAAAACGGACAGTCTGCGCCGCCATGCCTTGGGGGTTGAGCAGGTCATGCGCAAGATGGCCGATAAATATAATGGGGACCCCAATGAATGGGGCCTGGCCGGTCTCTTGCATGATTTTGATTATGAAATGTATCCTTCCCTGAATGATCATCCTTACCGGGGAAATGAAATCCTCAAAGCTAATGGATATCCTGAATCCATCACCCGCGCTATAATGGGTCACGCCACTTACACAGGCGTTCCCAGGGATACAGACATGGCCAAAGCCCTTTTTGCCGTAGATGAATTGACTGGCTTCATTTTTGCCGTAACTTACGTTCGGCCATCCAAATCAATTTTTGAAGTGAAACCGAAATCGGTGAAGAAAAAACTAAAGCAAAAATCATTCGCCGCTTCTGTCCTGCGCGAAGATATTTTCCAATCCGTAGAGGAACTGGGCGTGGATCTGTCAGAACATATCCAATTTGTCATTGATGCGTTGAAGGAAAAAGCAGATGAATTGGGATTGAAAGGGAGTGTTGAGGCATGACGGTAACGACAGGCATAATTCTTTTCTTGTTTGGGTTCGCAGTCGGTGCCGGAATTATTTGGTTCTTGAAGCAGAAAGAAGTTGAAGCGGCCCAAGCCAATCGGGATCAAATCAAAGCGGAATTTGGTGATCTATCCAAACAAGCCTTGGATCAGAATCTGGATACCTTCTTAAAATTGGCAGAAAATAAATTTTCAGAATTATTGAAATCTTCAGACGGTCAATTGGATCAGAAAAAAGAATTGATTGATCAATCTCTCGTTGAAATGAAAAAGAAATTGGAAGGATTGGATAAGTCCACGAGTGAATTGAAAGGCCAGGTTGCCTCTTCTCAAAAGGGAATCGGTGATTTGGCGGAGACCACCACCCAACTCCAGCGGGTGTTGTCCAGTTCTCAGGCCAGGGGCCAGTGGGGGGAACGGATGGTGGAGGATATTATTAATTTTATGGGATTGGTGGAAGGCATCAATTTTGAGAAACAAGCCCAGGCTGGTGAAGGACGCCCGGATTTCACCTTTAAACTCCCGGACGAAAAACGCATCAATATGGATGTGAAATTCCCCCTGACTCACTATGAAAATTATTTGGGTACGGATAATGAGAATGAACAGGCGGCGGAGAAAAAAGCATTTCTCTCCGATGTTCGAAACCATGTGAAAGCGATTGAAAAACGTTCTTATATCGACCCGGAAGGGGGCACGGTTGATTATGTGCTCATGTTCATTCCCAATGAAAGTATTTATGCATTTTTAAACCAGGAAGATCGGGAGTTGATTGATTTTGCCCTGGCCCGGAAAGTAGTCCTTTGTTCACCGATTACCTTGTATGCCGTCTTATCTCTGATTCGGCAAACTGCATCCAATTTTGCTATGGAACAGAAAGCCGGGGAAGTGCAGCAGTTGGTGGGTGTATTTCGGAAACAGTATGAAAAATTTCTGGAAAAACTGGATGCATTGGGTAAAACATTGGGTACGGTTGCAAACCATTATGATGAACTTTCCGGACCGCGTCGTCGTGCTTTGGAAAAACCCATGGAAAAGATCAATGAACTCCAGTTGGGGCAGGGAGACGATCCGAAGGAATTAGAGGAATGATCAAATTTAATTACAATTTTCTTTCACTCATCCACAGGCTTAGGGCGACACTCTTTCCCTTTTTCCTTATTACTTTTTCCTTATACTCCTGCGTCGGCCCGCCTGAACCAGACCATGGATTGGTAGAAAACCTACCGGCCATTATCAATACACCATCAGCTTTTTCATTCAGTGTGCGTGGGGATAATTATACCTTGGATGAATCCATTGATCTGACATTTAATTTGGAAGAGGGGAAGTCCCTGGCCTCCACCTTGATCGTCACCGATTATAAAGGAAAGGATACAACAACTGTTCGATTAGAGGACGCCAATGGAGGAAAGATCTACGAATATATCGTGACTGGAAATACCACACAGGTAGATGGTTCGTCCACAGATAAGCCAAAAAAGGCAGTCATTCAAGGGGCCAAATTCACAGGCATATTGGAGTGGACGGTGACGGCAAAGTGATGGCTAAATCATTGCAGGTCGTTCGTGCTGGTAAAATAAATTTCTGCTTTAAAGAGGACTTTTGATTTACCACTGACAAGTTCGCTGAATTGGTTTGGAATGCAACAATGAGCAACGCGAATTGTTGCGAAAGCGCAAGTTTAGAAATGATTTGCACATCTCGTCATTTCATTCTGTAGTCTAACCTTAGAGTTGCCAATTGAGATGGGTCAGCTTTTGCCCAGGCTATATACGGGAAATTTTCAGCAAATATAGATGTTTTTAAGAAAGATAATCATTTTCACGGAAGGCTAATTGGAGGCTGCAAATTGTGACTTCCACACATTCTTTTTACCCATTATAGAGCCGGAAATTGCGTTCTCAAGTTGATTTCCGGAGTCCATAGATATACCATAATCAAAATAATTTCGTATATTTACGGCAGAAAATTATGATTTATGACAGGAGGTACAAATGAAAAATGATGTTATGCCGATTGAAAGTATTGCCGGTAAAATCTTACTGATTAGAAATCAAAAAGTCATGTTGGACCGGGATTTAGCTGAATTATATGGTGTTGAAACAAGGGTACTCATGCAGGGAGTAAGAAGGAATATTAATAGATTCCCATCAGATTTTATGTTTCAATTAAATAATGCTGAATTTGAAAACTTGAAATCACAATTTGTGACTTCAAGTTGGGGCGGCATACGGAAATTACCGCATGCTTTCTCTGAACAAGGCGTCGCCATGCTATCTTCTGTTTTACGGAGTAAGCGTGCAGTGGATGTCAATATCGCTATCATGCGGGCATTTGTACGCATGCGGGAATTATTATATGCGGATAAAGAGTTAGCCTTGCGGGTAGAAAAAATCGAAAAAATACTGGATGGCCATGGTAAGTCTCTGCACAGAATCATTCAGGAAGTCAGTGATCTATTGAAACAACCAAAACCCAAGAGCAAACGGATTGGGTTTTAAATCCCCTAAAAAAGAAGGTCATATAGCCAGCAGGACTGTACGTCCTGCTGGAGGGATTGGGTTTTAATTCAACAAAAATGAGGGTCATAAAGCGACCCCCTAAATTTATCCTACAATGAATATGAAAGAATGGATGACTTTGAATGGATTACCCGAACCATTATATGAGAAGATTGGTTCAAGTTTTGTTGCCACACACTTTCGTAAATCGCTTGAGCCAAAACGATACCAAGTTGGCACCAAGTTAGGAATGTGCTCACACTGTGTAGAGAAACGATCAAAATAGTAACCCTAATGGGGCCTCAAGAAAAATTTCTAAGTTAAATCCAATTATGGGATGATGGTGTTGAAGCAACCATTTTTTAATTAGGAGAAACGTGAATGAAAAAAGGACAAAAGCTATGGAGTAGAGAGGAGCTTATTTTAGCAATTAACTTATACTGCAAACTTCCTTTTGGAAAATTACACAAGGGTAATCCTGATATTGTAAAACTTTCCAGTTTAATTGGGAGAACGCCAAGTGCCGTAGCTTACAAATTAGTGAATTTTTCGAGCCTTGACCCCAGCCTACAAGCAAGGGGAATAAAGGGTGCCTCTAACGTCAGTAAACTTGATAAAGAAATTTGGAATGAATTTTATATGGATTGGGATAATTTGCCTTATGAAGGTGAAAAACTTAGAGCAATGTTCGAAAACTCGACAGTTGAAGCAATTACGGAAATTGATGAATCCGAAATACCAAAAGAAGGTAAAGAAAGAGAAAGCACTGTGAAAGCGCGAGTAAACCAATCCTTCTTTAGAAAAACAGTACTAGCTTCCTATAATTTTTCCTGCTGTATAACAGGCCTTAATAAACCGGAATTATTAATTGCTGGACATATAAAACCTTGGAGTGTGGATAGCCAAAATCGCTTAAACCCTCGAAATGGAATTGCTATTAACAGTTTGCATGATAAAGCTTTTGAAAATGGCTTAATTACCATAAGCCCTGTTTATCGAATTATGATATCTGACGAATTAAAAAAACAGAAAACAAATGTACCAATTCAGGAACTCTTTCTAAAATATGAAGGGAAAGAAATATTTCTACCCTCAAAATTCCGTCCGGACCCGGAATTTCTTAAATATCACAATAAAGAACGTTTCAAGAAATAATATAAAGTTAGAAGATATAGACTGAAATACAGAAAATAATGAGTAATTTTAGGCTTAATAGACAAAAATGGTTGCTACTTAGCCAGATATTGATCGATCACCTTGATCTTTCTGTTACGCTTTAATCCCGCATGTACCCTTAGTTTAGTTTTCAGATCAATAGTGTCCGGTTAAAATTTTAAAAATGGTCTGATAATCCCCGATAATAG
>CAYFJU010000096.1:0-7942 GCA_964343505.1 uncultured bacterium | reverse complement strand
CCAGGGCTTCTTTAAACACTCAAACTGTAAACCATGTCTATGGGAAGACACTAATTCAACCCTGTTCAATACCGCCAATTTTACCACTGATTTCGTTCGCTTTTTGCTTCAAATCTAAATTATCTTCAAAATCAGCTAAAACGCGGTTAACCAGTTTTTCCGCCTCTTTTTTATCTCCATTGGCGAGTGAAAGTTCAGCTAAACCCAGTGAAGCCCAAGCTGCCTCTTCTTTCGTATTGGCATTATCCTTGGACATTCTTTGGTATTTGATCGCATCGGCCAAATCCTGTTTTGCTTTATAAATAGCCACCAAGGCCTGGTAAGTCGATCCATATAGGAGCGGATTTTTACCTTTTTTGGCATACCGTTCGAAATGAGGCAGGGCCATGTCATATTCATTTTTATCAAAATAAATACGACCTAAATAATAACTGGCATTTCTGCCGGCGTCAGTACCCCCGTATTCATCGATCACTTCCTGCAGGTGAATCAGGGCATTATCATTATCGCCCAAGTCAATATACACCATCGCTTTGCTAATGATATTTTCTGCCGCTTCCCGATTCGCAGATTGATTTCTGGTGTAAATTGATCCCAGTAGAATGACGGCGAGGAGGCCAATAACCACACGTGTATAGGCTTGTTTCTTTTCGTTGAGATGCTCTTTAACAGAAAATATGCTCTCCAGGAACGGATCGCGTTTAATTTCTTTTTTGGTAATTTTTCTTTTTGGTTTTAACATTTTTATCTTCCTCTTATTGAATACCCCCGACTGGAGTCCCAGCCCGCTCCCGACCTTCGGGAGGGCTGGCGGGGAACCAGCATCTAATCAATGATTGGTTTATGAATTCTTTTTCAATTGTACCCCCGACTGGAGTCGAACCAGTATCTAATCCTTAGGAGGGATTTATTCTATCCATTGAACTACAGGGGCAAGCCTGCGAAATTACCCCAGATTTAGAATTGGTTAAAAGGAAGAAAAGGTGAATTTCTAGGGATTATATTGTTCGTGCGTTAAGTCGCGAGTCATGAGCGCAGTTACAATTTTCTTAGGGTCTTTTTCGTTAAATAATATTTGATATACACCTTCAGAAATCGGCATCTCTACTTGATGCTTTTTAGCTAGATCATGTACGGATTGGGTCGTCCTGACCCCTTCCGCCACCATATCCATTTCATCTAAAATGGACGATAAGGATTGCCCATTCCCAATGGCTTCACCGACATACCTGTTGCGACTGTGGCGGCTCAAGCAGGTGGCGATTAAATCGCCTATCCCACTCAATCCTGAGAACGTATCAGGATTGGCACCCATGGCGACGCCTAAGCGCGTGATTTCAGCAATCCCCCGCGTCAGCAGGGCCGCTTTGGTATTGTCACCAAAACCGATGCCGTCGCAAATCCCCGCGGCGATAGCGATAACATTTTTCAGTGAACCGCCTAATTCAACACCGCGAATATCCTCGTTGGTATATACTCTGAGGACTTCAGAAGAAAAGACTTCTTGAATAAATGCTGCTGATTCTTTTGATGTAGAGGATGAAACGAGTGTTGTGGGATGCCGATCGATGACTTCTTCGGCATGGCTCGGGCCATAGAGGGATACAATTTTTCCTGACGCATGACCGGATGATTCCCCGATCACTTCACTCATCGTTTCAAGTGTACCATTTTCAACGCCCTTAGCCACATTCACAATTATGGCATCTTTTGGAATAAAATCGGCCGCTCGGGTGATGATATCACGAATGGCATGGGACGGCACTGCAACAACAATACAATTTGCTTTATTTAGACTTGTTTTTAATTCAGATTCAAAATTGATATTTGGGTGAAATTTAAAAGAGTCTAATCGTGGATGCATTCGTGAAGCAGCTAAAGCATCCACAACATCCTGTTTATAATGCCAGGCGGTGACCCGATGGCTATTTTCAGCCAAGCATTGCGCCAGGGCACTGCCCCATGTGCCGCATCCTAATATTGATATTTTTGTCACTCTCAGTCCGTATACATCGATTCAATAATATCGGACCAATTTTCCCTAATCTGTTTTCGCCGGATTTTAAGTGTTGGTGTCAGCTCCCCATCATCGATTGTGAAATCCCTGGGGAGAATTGAGAATTTTTTTAGCTGCTCCGGATTGGAAAAGTGGCCATTCAGTTCATCGACATAAGATTGAATCTCGGCCGCCACTTCTGCGCTATCAGTATAGTCAGAAAATGTAAACCCATTTTCTTTTAGCGTGGATAGTTGCTGTTGGGGATCTTTCGGAATATCATTGGCATCCATACCAATTTTATCCCGAAGGATTACGCCCGGATCAAGGGTAAAAAGAGCTGAACAGTATTTTCTGCCATCACCAACGAGAAAGCATTGCGACACCAAAGGAATTGATTTCATTGTTTCTTCGATAACAAGGGGGGCGATATTTTTGCCTCCGGAACTAACATAAATTTCTTTTTTCCGTCCGGTGATTTTCAGGAAACCATCCCCATCGAGTTCACCCACATCCCCGGAATGAAGCCATCCATCAATGATGGTTTCGCTGGTGGCCTCAGGATTCTTATAATAGCCCTTCATCACATGGTCTCCGCGCATGAGGACTTCCCCATCATCCGCAATTTTAATTTCAGTTCCGGGAATGGCCTTACCCACCGTGCCGATTTTATTGTAATCACTCCAATTGATGGTGGCCCCGGCTGAATTTTCCGTCATCCCATACCCTTCAAACAGCGGAATATCCAAGGACTGAAAAAGGATGAGAATATCAGGATTTATCGGCGCAGCCCCGGAAATTAAAAAGCGTGTATCCGTAAATCCAGTGGCGTCCTTAAGCTTGCCTTTGAGCACTTTAGATAATCCTGGAATTTTCAATCCAATTCGAAGGATCGCTTTACTATCAATGGCCGCTTTTAGATTGGAATAAATCTTCTCGTAAATCCTCGGGACTCCGATGAAAAGGTGTGGTTTTACTTCTTTGGCATAATCCACAACAAATAAAGGGTTATCACAAATGTGAAGATGCAATGCATTATGGATCCAATAATTAAGATCTACCATTTGACCAAATACATGGGCTAACGGCAGCCAAGATAAATAACGCTCACCTTGTACAAAGCTAAACACGCCATTGCTGGCATTCATTTCAAATGTCCAATTTTTGTGTGTTAATTCGACGCCCTTAGGATTTCCTGTGGTTCCTGACGTATAGATCAAACATGCTGTGGTATTTTCATCTATTTGATCTAATCTCGATCTGATCTCATCATCGGATATATTCTGACCTTTAGCAATGAACTCATCCCAGGAAATGATCTTCTCATGATCAAATGTCTCTATCCCACCCATCATAACGACTGTTTCAACTTTTTCAAGAATATCTAATATTTTATAGAGCCGATGGTTTGGCATTTTAGCGGCTTCACCATTATCCATGGGATTATTTCCGACAAATACAACTTTTGAATCTGAATTACCGACGATCCACTCAACTTCTTTCGAAGAACAGGTATGATATACACCAATCGCCGCACCGCCGACCAATTGCGTTCCTAAATAAGCCCCATACCATTCTTTTCGATTATAACTGTAAATACTGACTTTATCATTGATTCCAACGCCAAGCGCTGTGAGTGATTTAGCAATATCCATAGTATAGGCACAGGTTTCAGACCAGGTATCGGTGACCCAATTTCCGTGTTCATCTTTAATGGAAAGGGCAGGTTCGGAACTATAGTTCTCAGCATTTTGAAGTAGTATCTGTGGTGTTATCATTAAATTAACCTTTGGTTAGTGATCGGATAGTATTCGGGTATAGTGACCGCATGGACCGTTAAGAATTTAGACCAAAATCATTCATATAACAATTCTACAGCCTTGACTACCAATTCATAAACTTAATAAATTTTCATATCCGATAATACCCAATAAATGCCGGGGTGGCGGAATTGGTAGACGCGCGCGACTCAAACTCGCGTATCGAAAGGTGTGGGGGTTCGAGTCCCCCCTCCGGCACAAAATTGCCTATTTTTCTACCCATAAAAAATAGCTTGCATTACGTTGATTAAACTTTTACTTTAACCCATCAAGGTGCTGGCTTGGTACCTTTGGTATGTGGAAGGGGTAGACGTTCACTTAGTTCCGAGGTCTTTGTGAACTCTACCCCATTTTCTTTTTATAATAACTTCATTAAAAGCTTTAAGTGATATATCATTCTCTTGATATTGTTTTAGAAAACTTTCGATAGAATCCACTTCAACCCACTGATTTATGGATCTTTTATTTTCCTCTAACCGCTGAGTGGCAATCCGAATTCCATAGCGCACCGCATCCCATTTTTCCAATTCAATATTTTGGTAAATTCCGGTAAGTTGAAGGAATACTTTTAGCCCATTCCGACGTGGCTGGTTGCCGATTTCTTTCCATAAAACTTCCCAAGCATTATGGGCTGATTCATATTGACGGGCATTAAAAAACCGAATACCCTTTTCAAATAATTCTAATTCTTTTTGCGTCTCGAACATACAAATAAAAAAGGGTCACAAAACTGCAACCCTTTTCCTCATCTCAAATAATGGTTTAGAAAGATTAAGGTTTTTTACCTTTTTCATCTTCTTTCGGTTCATGCAGTTCCTTTACTTGGTTCTGCAATTGCGTCAAACTTTGTTCCAAGTCAGAAAATTTACGTCTGGTTTGACGGCGCTGACTATCGAACGAATCCTGCAGATCAGCAACATCGTTATTCGTCCGTTCGATCTTTTTATCGGTAACGCGACTATATTCATCTAAGTTGTATTGAACTTCATCAATCATATCGCTTAGTTCTGATGCTTTCGTATTGATCAGGGTGGTGTTGGCAATAATATCCTCCTGTGCTTTGCGGATATGCTTACCCCGGCCTTCAAAACGCAGGTTTAAATTGCGTAAATCTTCACGGAATTCCTTATCAATAATATCCAGGTGTTCCTGGTCATTTTGATTGAGGACATCCATGCGGGCCTTCATATCATCTGCCATCCATTGAAAATAACCGCCTGCTGCAATCAGTATGATCAATAGCCCAAAAATAATTTTATCTTTAACGTTCATCATTTCCTCATTTAGTCGTTAACTAATGCCTTCTAACCTCTTTTCCCATTCGCTGAGTTCTCGCTCTTCATCACCCTCCTGTTTTTGGTCCGGGGATGTGCTCTCAGCGCTGGGCATTTCTCCAGCTTTTATTTGCTGGATTAATTTTTCTTTTTCTTCTGAGCTCTTTTTAAGCGAGCCCATTAATTCATCCACTTCTTTATTAAAATCGTCAACTGTTGCTTCTAACCTGGACATCAATTCATCAAGCAATGCCTGACCATAGGATGCGTTGATTCCATCCAATAAATCATCCAGTTTTGATTGGAGATACCCCTCGCGGTCTTCCTTTTTTCCGAAATCAATACTCATAAAGTGTACTTCAAATTAATGACGGTTGCTAAAATTTGGAATGCGAAATTAACACACTTTTATTCTAATAAAATGGGATTTTATTTAATCATTTGCCGGGGGAGGAAATTTTGTTTAATCATTGATTTGTGAATGGGGTAAAATATTTTTTTCTGCAAATTATAGGGCATGGCCGGTTCAGACTGTTTTTCAATAAAACCACTTCCTCCGACGGTTGATTCCGAGCTTCGTTTAAAAATACTCCGTTCAGCGGCGACATGAATTTCAATTCGATCACTGACCTGAACATAGACCACATAATCATAGCGCCGTAAAGCACGCCTTAATTTTATGGGCTTGGTCACCAGCATATTACTTTCGGCAGCGTATATATCAATGTCGTAATCCAGTTTAACGAGTACTTTTCGACAAATGTCTAATACATCCGCTTTTGGAATTGAATATTGATACTCCCGCACCATTCTGGGTGGTTGAGTGCATTGGGAGAAGACCAGAAACAAGAAAAAACAGTAAACCGGTCTAAACAAGCCGGTGCTTCGAATCAATAGATATCGAAAATGGACGGAATTGCTTTCGGTTCGGGCGTTGGCTGGGATGAGTGCCTATAATCCGGATTATAATACACCAGTTTCAATACACTAAAATTTCCTGAGAATAGGGGCAAATCTGTTGCGGGGAGAAGTACGGAAGAATTTAAAACCAGTTCAATAATCGCCGGTGTAACCGACCAGGTCGAACGATAAAAGGCCCGGGCAAATTTCTGATCTAACATATTCGCGTAGGCTCCCGACGGTCCCGATTCCTGTTGGTTCATTTTTTGCGGCGGCCCATATACTTCAGAAATATTTTTTTCCAACCGTCTAAAATCTGCAATCTGTGCATCAATGTTATTTTGCTGAATGACGATATCGATTTCAACTTTCCAGAATCCGCTGTCAGCAAAAAAGTAGGTGACCATAACAGAGTCAGACCCCAATGCGCCAACAAATGACTGATTGGCTGCGAGACTGTCAATATTCGCGATAGCGGTAAAAGAAGTGGTGATTTGGGCGCCTTTCAGGCTGCCCCAAGGGAGGCCTTTATAGCCCTTTCCCAATCCTGAGGGCACCTCCCGGGTTGTATCGGAAAGCGTAGGCTGCGTATTTACCGATGTGTCAGCTTCCGTTGCTGCATCCTGTGCCAACACGAAAGAAAATAACAGGAGGAAGGAAAAATAGGACTTCATTTTGATTACCATACTTCTTTTAGTGATTCAAAATACATTATCGATTTTTTGCCAGTCAAGTCCTATTGAATAATTGTACCGATGCGATTAAATCTTGGAACCCAAGTTTTCAAATCCAGTGAAAAATAGGAAAAAAGTGCCTCACCTAATATATACGACCGTGGGACAAAGCCCCAATAACGTGAATCCAGACTGTCATCGCGATTATCACCCATGGCCCAATAATAATCCTGTTCAACGGTATAATATTTCATATCACCAATGGATTTGCCATCAACCAATAGATCATCAACCTTCGGCCTATTGTTTGACCACGGGACGAGCAATTTCCCCTGGGGATAATATGGTGCATAGACTTCCATTTTGCCCTTGCGCCGATATAATTCATCGGGACTGACCATCGTAAAAGGGAATTCCATCCCGCCGCTGATCAATTTCAATTCATGGCCATCGAGGAGCATCAGGTGCAATAACAGTTGGGCATTTTCGGGAGATATTTCAATCTGGTCTCCTTTTTGGGGCATTTTTAATGTTTTGAAATGATCTTTATTCCCTTGTTTCCCGAGAAAGATATCCTGCTGGACAAATGAAGCGGAAATTGGTGACATGACGAATTTTCCATTTTCCGGGAGCGGATAAGGTGCACCGTTGATATAAATAAGTTTATCTTTGACTTCCAATGTGTCCCCCGGTTCAGCGACACAGCGTTTTACATATTTCTGCTTTACATCCCGCGGAAATTTAAAAATGATCACATCTCCCCTTTTAGGCTCGCGAAAAGAGGGAAACTTTATCGATGGCACATCAAAGCCGATATCGGTGTATGGAATGCCAATCCAATCTGGAGACCGCATCCCATAAACAAAACGGTTTCCAGCCAAAAAATCGCCGGTCATAATTGTATTTTCCATGCTCCCGGTGGGAACGATGTATAATTCAAAAATGGTTACTTTAAGGGTCAATACAATGATCACCAGGATGAATAAGGACCTGATTTCGTGGATTACTTTAGATATTTTGGCATTCATAAGCGGCGAAGTTAGGGATATTGTTCCTTCCCGAGGAATGGAATATTTGTATCAATAATTTATTAACAAGCATATTATCTAAAGTAAGTAGGGGTATAAACATAGATTAAGAAATCATAGCCAAAAGTAATTATTTACGTAATCGTAATGACGTTGTTTCATTTTTAGTTGAAATATATGGGAAGCTCCCTCCTACCTGTATTCTAAGGTTAAACCAAGTAAAAAATCAGGCTGCATAATTGCCCAAAAC
>CAYFJU010000095.1:0-8195 GCA_964343505.1 uncultured bacterium | reverse complement strand
GTTAGGCATTTAGTGTACAAGGAGAATTCTGATGAATGAAATAAAAGACGATGCCATGAATTCCCATTATCGCTTAGCCCCGGCAGTTGATCTCGTTTTGGCGGCCGGATTCTTGATTCTGGTCAATTTTGCTACCTATAAGATTACAACCGACTATTCTGGCCCGATCACCGCTTTATCTTTATTGACGCTTGTGACAGTAGTGATGCGTTACCGAGGCCTCAAATGGTCTGACTTCGGATTAGTTAAAACACAAGGAACCCTGAGGCTTTTGGGACAGGTAATTTTCGTTCTTGTCGGAACCATTGCAGTGGGCGTAATTGTCAGGAAAACCGCCGGTCTGTTTCTCGACGCGCCTGAAACCAATCAATTACGTTTTGAGGGTATGGAAGGAAACCTCCCCATGTTCTTGTGGTGGGTAGCTGTTGGCTGGGCTGTCGGCGGCTTTGCCGAAGAAATGATCTTTCGTGGTTTCTTCCTAAATCGCTTTGAAGCAATGATGAATACTAGTAAGGTGTCGACCATTCTAGCAGTCGTTTTTCAGGCATCAATTTTTGGTCTGATTCACTACTACAATAGGGGAGCGCTCGGTGCTGTGACCATTAGCGCCGTCGGTCTGACCTTGGGGACGTTCTATATTACATTTGGACGGAGCCTTTGGCCACTGATTATTGCCCACGGCACGGTGGACTCATTAAGCTTTCTCGAGGATTTCTTGGGCGCGTGAGGTCAACTCATTGAAGCCTTGATGACTAATGCAGTAAATATGGCACAAGAAAGTGCGGGATGCTTTAATGTCTTGAACAAGTAGCAGATGCATAACAAAAGTTTCAACCTGACCAAACCGCCGCGTTTCAAATGAAGTTCTGTGTAAAATTTGAAAGTTTTGTATGTTGTATCAGTTTTAGTGGAAGCGATTTGGCAGGTTAAACTTGCCGTTAGGCCGATATCAAGGAGTAAAACTATGAAATATGCCCCAAAACTTGCAGGATTCTTGTTTCTTTTTCTCATAGCCACGGGTGCAAGTGGCTTGATCCTATTTGAAGGACTTAGAGTTCCTGATGAAATATCTGCTACGTTAATCAATATATCGGAGCATCCATTGAGACTTAATTTAAGTATTTTTCTTTCAATAATTTCAGGTATCGCAACGGTAGTTCTTGCTGTTATGCTTTATGCGATGTTGAAAGAACAAGATGAAAACATGGCAGTATTGGTTTTCTCATTTCGTATGGCAGAAACAATGATAATCTATCCTGTAGCTGTTATCAGCGCTCTACTATTGATACTCATGAGTCAACAGTATGTGGGACAAAATGTGACAGATCCGGTAGTATTCCATACGCTAGGCATTTCACTTTTAAGTGTTAAGGACTGGTCCTTTATGTTAGGCGCAATATTTTTCTCGGCAGGCAGTACTCTGTTTTCGTACCTCTTCTTGAAAGCCAGAAGTATTCCAATATGGATTTCTACGTTTGGCGTAATTGTATCGCTATCATTGCTTTTGGGACTATCACTGCATATTGTCAGCCTCGCAGAAGGCTTTGACCTAAATTTTATTTGGTTCCCGCTGACATTCTTTGAACTGGTTATTGGTTTATGGTTATTGGTCAAAGGTATAAAGCCATCTCAACCGAAAAACTAAAGCGTCCTTGCTGGAAGGAACTTAAATGTCATATCGTATCACCAATACATTGCAACATGATCCTGCAAGAGTCGCAGGCTTCATGTATCTCTTTCCTCTGACAATCGGTTTCTTCTCTTCATTTATGCGCTACGTCGTGTGGGAGGGGGATGCTGCAAAAACAGCCAATCAAATTATGGCTTCTGAACAGCGCTTTCGTATGATGCTTGCCAGTGATCTAATCGCCTTTGCGAGTATTGTATTACTAGCCCTGGCTCTTTATATATTGCTTAAACCTGTAAATAAGATTCTTGCGTTGCTTGCACTGTTTTGGTGGTTGGGAGAAGCTTTTATTTTGGGTATCAATACGCTTAATGATTATGTTGTTTTGGTGCTTTTAAGCGGAGCAGATTACTTGTCAGTATTTGACGAGAGTCAGTTGCAGGCTTTAGTTCGGGTATTTCTTCTAGCACATGGCACTGGATATAATATTGGCCTAATATTTTTTGGCCTGGGATCCACTGTTTTTAGTTACTTATTGTTCAAATCGAACTATGTTCCTAGATTTCTGGCAGGTTGGGGTATATTTGCGTCTTTAGGGATTCTAATAGGTACTTTTGCAGTCCTTATTTTTCCAAACGACGCAGAGATTTATCAACTTATTAGTGGTCCACCTATGCTTTTATACGAATTTATTATTGGCTTTTGGCTTTTGATTAAAGGTGTAAACGTCGAAGAGTGGGAAAAACGCGCTCTTGAATCTGCCTGAATATAACCCTGCCGAAGGGGTAGCTCGTGGGTGCCTGCATCCCTGAAAACCCGTGTGGCAATGACTTCAGCCCGTGCCTAACAAAGCAAATTCAGCCGACGCGCTTCTCGTGCGCGATTATAAATTTTCGGAGATGCGTGACTTTGTGCATCTCCAATGTTTTGAGTGAAGCGCGCGCCTGATTTGCGGCGTTAGCCAGCTATTAACGTGGATAAATCATCAATATTTAGACTTAACAATACACCTAAGACTTTTACATTACAATGAGCCAAACAAGACAGTTCCATCACAGTAATAATCCTTCATTTAAGTGTCAGGATTCCACTGTAATTCTGCCTTTTGGCCGAAATAGCTACTTATCGACAATCAAGGAAATATTAAACACAGAAGTTATTTCTCTTGACGAGACAACCGACCGTGAAGTAATTAATATTTCTTATCAGTCTTCAAATGTTTCCCTCATTTTTTCTGGTATGGGTGGTCCCGCAATTGTTAATGCGTTAGAAATGGTAAAAGCCAATGGGGGCAACAAGGTAGTATTATTTGGTGCTTGCGGGGGTGTCTCGCCAGTAGTCCAACTAGGAGATATTATTATCCCAAGTGGTGCTGTTCGAGGTGAAGGAGCCTCAAGATACTATGCTCCCCTTGAATTCCCGGCAGCGTGTGACATTAAATTAACCAATAATCTACTTATAGAAGCTAATTCACAAAATTTAGTTCAAGTACATAATGGTTATGCTTATACGACTGATGCCTCATATCGTCAAGGTCCGGAAATATACCAAACTTATCAGGATTTGATTCTTGGGGTTGAATGTGAATGTGCCTCAGCCGCTGTTGCCGGGTACCGATTAGGTCTGAAAATTGGTGCTCTGTATTTTTGCACAGACAATATTACTTTGCCGAAAGAGTCGGATAAAAAATATCAGTCTCTTTCCAATGACAAAGTGAAGCTGGGTTTTGATACTGGATTAAAGATTATTATGAATATATTAACAGAATCATGAATAGCTGGCTAACATGCGCTGCACCTGACAGCAAATGGCCGTAGCGAGGTTTCTGAATTTTGGGATAAAATAAACGTTGAGATGATTAATGAATGTAAATCACAAATGTTTGCTGCAGGTGAGCTTGAGCGTTAGGCCGATATCAAGGAGTAAAACTATGAAATATGCCCCAAAACTTGCAGGATTCTTGTTTCTTTTTCTCATAGCCACGGGTGCAAGTGGCTTGATCCTATTTGAAGGACTTAGAGTTCCTGATGAAATATCTGCTACGTTAATCAATATATCGGAGCATCCATTGAGACTTAATTTAAGTATTTTTCTTTCAATAATTTCAGGTATCGCAACGGTAGTTCTTGCTGTTATGCTTTATGCGATGTTGAAAGAACAAGATGAAAACATGGCAGTATTGGTTTTCTCATTTCGTATGGCAGAAACAATGATAATCTATCCTGTAGCTGTTATCAGCGCTCTACTATTGATACTCATGAGTCAACAGTATGTGGGACAAAATGTGACAGATCCGGTAGTATTCCATACGCTAGGCATTTCACTTTTAAGTGTTAAGGACTGGTCCTTTATGTTAGGCGCAATATTTTTCTCGGCAGGCAGTACTCTGTTTTCGTACCTCTTCTTGAAAGCCAGAAGTATTCCAATATGGATTTCTACGTTTGGCGTAATTGTATCGCTATCATTGCTTTTGGGACTATCACTGCATATTGTCAGCCTCGCAGAAGGCTTTGACCTAAATTTTATTTGGTTCCCGCTGACATTCTTTGAACTGGTTATTGGTTTATGGTTATTGGTCAAAGGTATAAAGCCATCTCAACCGAAAAACTAAAGCGTCCTTGCTGGAAGGAACTTAAATGTCATATCGTATCACCAATACATTGCAACATGATCCTGCAAGAGTCGCAGGCTTCATGTATCTCTTTCCTCTGACAATCGGTTTCTTCTCTTCATTTATGCGCTACGTCGTGTGGGAGGGGGATGCTGCAAAAACAGCCAATCAAATTATGGCTTCTGAACAGCGCTTTCGTATGATGCTTGCCAGTGATCTAATCGCCTTTGCGAGTATTGTATTACTAGCCCTGGCTCTTTATATATTGCTTAAACCTGTAAATAAGATTCTTGCGTTGCTTGCACTGTTTTGGTGGTTGGGAGAAGCTTTTATTTTGGGTATCAATACGCTTAATGATTATGTTGTTTTGGTGCTTTTAAGCGGAGCAGATTACTTGTCAGTATTTGACGAGAGTCAGTTGCAGGCTTTAGTTCGGGTATTTCTTCTAGCACATGGCACTGGATATAATATTGGCCTAATATTTTTTGGCCTGGGATCCACTGTTTTTAGTTACTTATTGTTCAAATCGAACTATGTTCCTAGATTTCTGGCAGGTTGGGGTATATTTGCGTCTTTAGGGATTCTAATAGGTACTTTTGCAGTCCTTATTTTTCCAAACGACGCAGAGATTTATCAACTTATTAGTGGTCCACCTATGCTTTTATACGAATTTATTATTGGCTTTTGGCTTTTGATTAAAGGTGTAAACGTCGAAGAGTGGGAAAAACGCGCTCTTGAATCTGCCTGAATATAACCCTGCCGAAGGGGTAGCTCGTGGGTGCCTGCATCCCTGAAAACCCGTGTGGCAATGACTTCAGCCCGTGCCTAACAAAGCAAATTCAGCCGACGCGCTTCTCGTGCGCGATTATAAATTTTCGGAGATGCGTGACTTTGTGCATCTCCAATGTTTTGAGTGAAGCGCGCGCCTGATTTGCGGCGTTAGCCAGCTATTAACGTGGATAAATCATCAATATTTAGACTTAACAATACACCTAAGACTTTTACATTACAATGAGCCAAACAAGACAGTTCCATCACAGTAATAATCCTTCATTTAAGTGTCAGGATTCCACTGTAATTCTGCCTTTTGGCCGAAATAGCTACTTATCGACAATCAAGGAAATATTAAACACAGAAGTTATTTCTCTTGACGAGACAACCGACCGTGAAGTAATTAATATTTCTTATCAGTCTTCAAATGTTTCCCTCATTTTTTCTGGTATGGGTGGTCCCGCAATTGTTAATGCGTTAGAAATGGTAAAAGCCAATGGGGGCAACAAGGTAGTATTATTTGGTGCTTGCGGGGGTGTCTCGCCAGTAGTCCAACTAGGAGATATTATTATCCCAAGTGGTGCTGTTCGAGGTGAAGGAGCCTCAAGATACTATGCTCCCCTTGAATTCCCGGCAGCGTGTGACATTAAATTAACCAATAATCTACTTATAGAAGCTAATTCACAAAATTTAGTTCAAGTACATAATGGTTATGCTTATACGACTGATGCCTCATATCGTCAAGGTCCGGAAATATACCAAACTTATCAGGATTTGATTCTTGGGGTTGAATGTGAATGTGCCTCAGCCGCTGTTGCCGGGTACCGATTAGGTCTGAAAATTGGTGCTCTGTATTTTTGCACAGACAATATTACTTTGCCGAAAGAGTCGGATAAAAAATATCAGTCTCTTTCCAATGACAAAGTGAAGCTGGGTTTTGATACTGGATTAAAGATTATTATGAATATATTAACAGAATCATGAATAGCTGGCTAACATGCGCTGCACCTGACAGCAAATGGCCGTAGCGAGGTTTCTGAATTTTGGGATAAAATAAACGTTGAGATGATTAATGAATGTAAATCACAAATGTTTGCTGCAGGTGAGCTTGAGCGTTGGGGCCGCGCTCTGCGCGCCCCCAATGGCGAAACTCCTTGTCGTTTGGGGTCTGTCGGCGCGGAGCGCGCCTCCAACCCCCACTCCACCCTACAGCCACTTTTCACAAACAAGTTTGCTCAAGCATCTGTGGGTGAGTTTCGCCATTATGTGTAAGAAGGAACAAGCATGAGAGGTAACATCATCGCCTACATTGAAATGTGCCAAAAAGAAGGCACAAGCCTTCAAAAAGGCATGAATTTCAGATTGAAAGGTAGGCATTCAGTCATTCTCATGTCTGTCCGCGAAAACTCGCCCTATGATGATGAAATAACGGAAGATGGCACTGTCCTAATCTACGAAGGGCATGATATACCGAAAACGAAAGGCATTTCTGATCCGAAGCAATACGACCAGCCGGAATACAGAAAGAACGGTAGCCTCACCGAAAATGGCAAATTCCATAAAGCAGCCCAGGGCTACAAAGAAGGCTTAAAGGGTCCAGATATTGTCCAGGTTTATGAAAAAATAAAGCCAGGTATCTGGTCTGATAATGGGTACTTTCATTTGGAAGATTCTTGGCAGCAATCAGATGGCCATAGGGACGTGTTTAAGTTCAAACTCGTGGCCGTGGAAAATGTCGATGATGAATCACGGCCAGAAGATCCGACAGACCGGGAAGTGAAAAGAAGTCGCATCATTCCAACCAGTGTAAAACTCGAAGTTTGGAAACGTGATGGCGGAAAATGCGTAACCTGCGGTGCAACTGACGAATTACACTTTGATCATATAGTCCCATATTCAAAGGGCGGAACGTCGCTGAAAGCAGAGAATATTCAGCTATTGTGCGCCAGGCACAACCTTGAAAAAAGTGCCAATATTCAATAACAAACACATAACAATGGGCTGCAAGGGACGCTCCGCTTCGCTGCGCGCCCCTGATTTCAGCGTTATATTACCAACGTTAATGAAAGGAACCGACAATGAAACAAAGCATAAATAGAATGTTAGTTTTCCTAATGATTGTCCCAATTCTACTAACTGCTCAAAATGTGGAATTAGCGAAAGAATACTATAGACATAACTTGATTGATAATGCCAAGGAAGTGTTTATAGACACCTACCAAAGCAATAAAACTTCCAATGCTGATAAAGCAGAAGCGCTCTATTGGCTTGGTCAAATATCATTCGATGAAAATAATTATACTGTTGCATTTGAAGACTGGAATCAATTAGTGAAAAAATATCCAGATTCAGAACAGGCTGTTGAAATTCAGGAACGATTATCACAATTGAAGGATATAATTGAACAAGTTTCTACATCTAGTATATCTTCTGTTGTTGCGCGTTCGTTTATTAAAAACGGCGATTTTTGGTCTGAAGCAAAACAACGTTTTACAATCGACCCTTCTTGGTTACCGAATGTTGAACTTGCCATTGAATGGTATAACAGGGTGATTGAAGAATTTCCAGGTTCGAATGCTGCGGAGATTGCATTTCAAAGAAAAATGTTTGCTCTACTTGGATGGGAAGAATCTGGAAGATATGGCAGTTCATACGGTGTTAAGAATAATTTCAACAAGTATATGCATTTGGTTTTGCAAACCTTTAGTGAATTTTCGAACGCTTTTCCAGAAAGTTCATATCTACAAGGATTTCGATATCAAATTGCCCAAGCATACTGGAGTGAAAAGAAGTGGAAGGAAACAAAAGAATGGCTAAATAAAATCATTGCAGCAAGTAATGGTGAAGAAACTTTTTACACGCAAACTGCAAAAGCAAGATTACAAAAAGTGGAGTGGTAATTCAGAATGAAGTTTATGTTGGCAATATAACCCCCACTCCACCCTGCCTACATTTTATTCCGGCAGGCAGGCGGACGGCGATGAGAATTAGGAATTACAAAAGCCGGCTTGCCCACCGTAGAGAATGCGCAGGTGGGTGAGTTTATTCTACTTGCTATATAACCAAGAGAAAAATGAAAGATTTTCAATTTATTTAGGATAAACCTTTCAAAAAGAGGCTTATTGGCGCTTTTTAGTGTCTTCCCATAGACATGGTTTACAGTTTGAGTGTTTAAAGAAGCCCTGG
>CAYFJU010000094.1:0-8259 GCA_964343505.1 uncultured bacterium | reverse complement strand
CTTAATTCATTAAATCTCTATGAACAACCATTATCAACGTACAAGGGGAGAATTATAGAGGGGTCAATAAAAAATGGGTAGATATTCCTTTGATATATTTAGAAACGCGACCCAAATCGGTTCAATTGGCCCTGAATTGGTAAGGCTTAGGGGGATTGGTTTTAGATCAATGGGAATAATCTGTCCATGATCGACGAGGACAACAAACCGGGTACGCCCATTTCAAAACGTTTTGGACAGCACTGGAAAAACCTACGGCACAAATTAAATGGTTCCCTTTCATTGACATTTATTGAATAAAGGCCTACTTTTGGCGCCGTGAAATTGAAAAACCTTAAGTCTGTCGAAGATATCCTAAGTTGGCTTAATCAACATAATTACATCGCGGACCGCTCTCTGGCGACTTCGATCTATCTATCATTAAAAATGGTAAAACCCATTTTTCTGGAAGGTGAACCGGGCGTGGGGAAAACAGAAGTAGGGAAGGTCTTGGCCCAAACATTGGATACAGACTTAATCCGGCTTCAATGCTACGAAGGGCTGGATGTTCATAATGCCATTTACGAATGGAATTATTCCCGTCAAATCCTGCAAATCCGCATGATGGAAGCGGCGGGAGAAAAAGATCGGAAAAAAATATCCAAAGAAATCTTCGGGCCCGATTTTTTAATCAAAAGACCCTTATATCAGGCGATTGATTATGGGGGAGATACACCGCCTGTACTGCTGATTGATGAGTTGGATCGGGCTGACGAGGAATTTGAAGCCTTTTTATTGGAAATACTTTCGGATTTTCAAATTTCCATACCTGAAATTGGTACCATAAAAACCAATCAACCACCGGCCGTTGTTATTACCTCAAACCGTACCCGTGAAATTCATGACGCCCTGAAGCGCAGATGTCTTTACCATTGGATTGGTTACCCAACCGCCGATCGGGAATTTGAAATCATAAGGCGCAAGATTCCTGAAATTAATCATGCTTTGGGCCGGCAGGTGGTGGCCTTCGTCCAGGCCGTCAGGCAAAAGGATTTCTATAAACTGCCCGGAATCGCTGAAACAATTGACTGGGCCAGTGCCCTTATAAAATTGGGAACGACGGAACTTTCCACTGAAATTACTACCGATACACTGGGCACCCTCCTTAAATACCAGGATGATATTGAAAAAATGGACGGAGATACCACCCATGGTTTGCTGCAGCGGGCCTTCGCTGAAGCAGAACTGATTTCTGCCTAAATCACGAATCGTGACTAAGGTCATCCATTCCAGACTTCATGACGCCATCACCGTTTTTGCGCGTTTTTTACGCCAGGCAGGATTTAATTTAGGGACCGGTGAAATCATGAGCGCCATCGAAGCCAGTTCAAAAATAGATCCTGCAAACCGGGGTGACTTTCGCCAAGCCCTGAAAGCCTGTCTCATCACCGATCACAAAATGATTCCCCTTTTCGACCAATTATTCGATTTATACTGGCGCAACCCGGACCGACTGGAGAATGTGTCGGACATCCTGCGGAAACTATATGAATCCAGATTAGCCCGGGCAGAGTTGAAAAGTATGAAGGACCAAATTAAAGAACTGTACCAAAAACGTGTGGAAGGATTCGAAGAAAAGCAAATAGACGATAGTGAAAATGGTGATGAAAAAACATACGATATTTTTCTTTACAGTCCCGAAGAAATTCTCTGTGAAAAGCGGTTTGATACCTACACCCAAGAAGAACTGGAAGAGGCTAAGGAATTCATCAGCCAATGGAAATGGGAATTTGGCCTACGAAAACTTCGCCGGCTCAAACCCGGTCGCACACCTGACCGGTTAAATATTCGGAGTACAATCCGAAAAAATATTTTTCCTGCCCAGGATTTTATCGAATTAAGGTGGAAAGAGCGAAAGACCAAGCCCAGGCCCTTGGTGATTCTGACGGACATCAGTGGATCAATGGATCATTATACGCGGGTACTGCTTCATTTTATATTTACCATTCATTCAGTCAATAAATATGTGGAAGCATTCACTTTCGGGACACGATTGAGTCGCATCACCCATTATTTACGGCAAAAGGATGTCAATGATGCTTTGGAATTAATCAATGCATCCGTTAAGGACTGGTCCGGTGGAACAAAAATCGGTGAAACTCTGGCGGCCTTTAATCAAATGTGGGCCCGCCGGGTCTTGGGTGGCGGTGCGGTTGTTTTGATTATCAGTGATGGATTGGATACAGGTAATATTGAACTGTTGGAACGGGAAATTGATCGCATACATCGCAGTTGCCACCGTCTGATATGGCTGAACCCCAATCTTGGTTATAGCGATTATAAACCCCTAACCCGAGGGGTCCAGGCCATTCGGCCCAACGTGGATGACTTTTTGCCCATTCATAATCTTAGTAGTTTAGTTGAATTAGGTCAGGTTTTAAAGCAGGTGGATGCTAAACCTTCTTTACGGGCAGTGGCATGAAAATATCTGCAACGATCCTGGCCGCCGGGCGGTCTTCCCGCATGGAAGATGATAATAAATTGTTAATGCCCCTTCAAGGATCACCCATGATCAGTCATGTGTGCAATACAGTTTTGTCCGCCGGACTGAGCCCGGTGATTGTCGTTACAGGTTATGAAAATGAGAAGGTATCCCAGGCGATTCCCGATGGTGTGGATGATGTTGTTTATAATCCAAACTGGGAATCGGGGATGGCCAGTTCAATTTATACGGCCATGTCTGCGCTGCCCAAAAGTATAGATGGTAATGTGATTGTATTGGGTGATATGCCTATGATTACAGAAATTACACTTAAAATATTGATGCAGGAGTTTATACGCCAACAGGGGGATCGGATCATCTATCCGCTGTTTAATGGTAGGCAGGCGAACCCGGTTATTTTCCCTGAAAAATATTTCGCAAAAATATTAGCTTCCACCGGAGACCGAGGGTGCAAGAAGATACTAAAACAATATCCGGGTGATGCGGTGGGCATACCGATTGAATCAGAGGAGGTCGTTCTTGATTGCGACACCCGGGATGATTATTTTCTTTTAGCCAGCAAAATACAAGATCATGTCCAAGCATAAAGACATAATTGAAATGATGGACCGCCTGGAAACGGCTGAGGTGCCTTATGCCCTGGCAACGGTGTTTAATGTGCATGGTTCTTCATCAGGGAAAGTCGGGGATAAGGCCTTGTTCAATGACAAGGGGAAACGAATCATCGGATATATCGGCGGCGGGTGTATCGAAAACCGCGTCGCAGCGACTGCCAAAGAATCTTTATCAGATGGTAAACCTCGCATCGTTGATATTGACCTGGATAGTGATTTAATGGAATTAGGCATTCCGTGTGGAGGACTTATGTCAGTGATTGTAGAACCGCAAATAGTGAATCCAACCCTGCTGGTGAGAGGTATGGGGCGCGTAGTTGAAGTTCTCAGCCAGATGGCCAGTTTATTAAAGTTTAAGGTGGTCATTCAAGCACCCAAGGATGAAGAAAACCGCTTTCCGGATGCGGATCAGGTTATTACCGATCCACTTGAAATGGAGGGTGTTGACTTCCGGGTTGATTATTTTATTCTGGCGACGCACCACCGGGATGATGATAAAATCGTTTGTGAGGCTTTGAAAAAGGGTATCCCCTATGTGGGCGTTGTCGCCAGCGCAAAAAAGACGAGTCTTATTACCGATTATTTATTGAAAAATGGGATAACCGAAAATGAATTAAAACGATTCTATGCTCCCACAGGATTGGATTTAAAAGCGGCTACAGCCGAAGAAATTGCATTAAGTATCCTGTCAGAAATTGTCATGCTGCACAATGGAGGATCGGGGCATCCCCTGCGTAGCGTCAAGAAAACAAGCCGAATCAAAACCACTTCTTAACTGTGAGATTGGGATGACCTTTATCATCCAGAAACCGGCTTAACCATGGCCCAACCCATTTATCTTGATAACCAGGCTACCACACCCCTGGACCCCCATGTCTTGGAAGCGATGCTGCCTTATTTCAGCGAAAAATTTGGCAATGCCGCCAGCAAGCACCATGCCTATGGTCGGGAAGCGAAAGAAGCGGTGGAAAGGGCCCGCAAGATTATTGCGGATGAATTGAATGCCTCAGCGCGGGAAATCATTTTTACGAGCGGCGCCACGGAATCCCTTAATCTTGCGATTCGGGGCGTATGTGAAAAATATCAGGATAAAGGAAAGCATATCATCACCCAGGCCACGGAACATCGCGCTGTCCTGGATACCTGTGGGGCCATGGAACGAAAAGGGTGGGCGGTCACCTACCTGCCTGTTGATCATCAGGGAAGGGTGGAACCGGATGCCATTTTAAATGCCATTCTGGATGACACGGTTTTGGTTGCGATTATGCATGCCAATAATGAAATCGGGACGATTCAACCGATCAAGGAGATCGGCGCTATTTGCCGCGCAAAAAATGTTTTCTTTCTGGTTGATGCGTGTCAATCTTTTGGTAAATTGCCGCTCAATGTTGGGGGGATGAACATTGATGTTATGGCGGCCACAGCCCATAAAATATACGGGCCCAAAGGGGTCGGGTTACTGTACGTACGCCAAAAAAATCCAAAAATTGAATTAACCCTGCAAATGGAAGGGGGCGGCCACGAACGTGGTTTGCGCTCGGGAACCTTGCCCGTACCTTTGATTGCGGGATTTGGAAAAGCGGTCGAAATTTGCCGAGCCAAGCGGGACGAAGAGCATACCCGACTCAAGGCATTTCAGGACCAAATAATCGACCAAATAACCACTGCCCACCCGGAGGTTATATTAAATGGTCCGCGGAAAAATCGCCTGCCCAATAATATCAATTTTTGTTTTACAGGATTGGATGCGGAAACGCTCATCGTGAAAATGAAGGGTGTGGCCTGTTCCACCGGGTCGGCCTGCAGCAGCGCCAATCTGGAACCCTCCCATGTGATGAAGGCTTTAGGGCATGACAATGAAATGGCCCATTCGGCAGTTCGTTTCAGTTTGGGGCGCTTTAATACGGAAGCAGAAATTCAATCCGCCACTGAGGAAATCATAAGTGTGGTTTCCGCGGTTAAAAAGAAATCACCACGCTATCAGTTGATGCATAATTAAAAGGAGTACCCGTGTCAGACCAAATTTTTAAGCCATCCCAGGAATTTTCCGCCAATGCCCATGTGAAAAGCATGGATCAATACCGGGAAACATACGCCCGCTCAAGCCAGGACAAGGATGCATTCTGGGCCGAAAAAGCGGATCGAATTTCCTGGTACAAAAATTGGGACTCGGTTGGGGACTTTGATTACGTGAATGCGAATATTAAATGGTTTGAGGGCGGAAAATTAAATGTCAGTTATAATTGTCTGGACCGCCATGTGGAGGCCGGGCATGGTGACCGCACGGCCCTGATCTGGGAAGGGAATAACCCGGAGGAGGATCGCCACTTCACCTATGCTGAATTGCTCAAAAAAGTCCAAAAATTTGCCAATGTACTGAAAGGGTTAGGGGTTGAAAAAGGAGATCGGGTCTGCATGTATATGCAAATGGTACCCCAACTGCCTGTGGCCATGCTGGCCTGCGCCCGGATCGGTGCCGTCCATTCCATCGTCTTTGGGGCCTTTAGCCCGGACTCTCTAAGGGATCGAATTAATGATTCTGAATGTAAAATACTCATCACTCAGGATACGGGCGTCCGCGGCACGAAACAGAATATCCCCATGAAAGCCAATGCAGATAAAGCGGTAGCGGAATCACCATCCATTGAACATGTGATTGTCGTGAGGAGAACCGCTGAGCCGGTGGATATGGTCAATAAAAGAGACGTTTGGTGGCAGGATGAAATGATGAGTGCAGAGGCCCAATGTGCCCCGGTGGAGATGGATGCGGAAGATCCATTATTCATCCTGTACACATCCGGATCAACAGGGAAACCCAAAGGGGTACTCCATACCACCGGCGGATATATGGTCTATACGAATTACACATTTGAACAGATATTTGATTACAAGCCGGACGATATTTATTGGTGCACGGCAGATATCGGCTGGATTACGGGACATTCCTACATTGTTTACGGGCCCCTTTCGAACTGTGCCACTTCGCTCATGTTTGAGGGTGTCCCCAATTACCCGGATTTTGGCCGCTTCTGGGATGTGGTAGCCAAGCATAAGGTGAATTTATTCTACACCGCACCAACTGCACTTCGCGCACTGATGAAAGAAGGGAATGCGTGGGTTGAACAGCATGATCTATCTTCTTTGCGATTATTGGGAACGGTGGGTGAGCCCATCAAAGAACCGGAGTGGATGTGGTATCACACCGTGGTGGGCAGGGAGAATTGCCCCATCGTGGATACATGGTGGCAAACTGAAACGGGCGGCATCATGATGACACCGCTTCCCGGCGCAATTCCCACCAAACCGGGTTCGGCTACTTTTCCGTTTTTTGGGATTGAACCGGTGCTGTTGACTGAAGAAGGTAAAGAAATTGAAGGAAATGATGTATCTGGATTACTGGCCATTAAGGCCTCCTGGCCGGGACAGATGCGCTCCATTTACGGCGACCATGACCGCTTTGTAGACACGTATTTTTCCCAGTTTCCCGGATATTATTTCACGGGAGATGGGGCCCGTCGGGATGAAGATGGATACTATTGGATTACGGGTCGAGTAGATGATGTGCTGAATGTGTCCGGACACCGGATCGGTACCGCAGAAGTAGAGGGCGGGATTGGTAAAGCCAGCGGTGTGGCGGAAGCGGCCGTGGTTGGATTCCCTCACGATATTAAAGGACAGGGCATTTACGCCTTCGTCACACTCATGACAGGTGTGGAAGGAGATGAATCCATCGAAGCGGATATTCGCGCCACAGTGACGAAAGAGATTGGCCCCCATGCCAAGCCCGATAAAATTCAATTCACACCGGCATTACCAAAGACACGATCAGGTAAAATTATGCGCCGTATTTTAAGAAAGATCGCCGAAGGTGATCTGGACAATATGGGGGATACCTCCACACTGGCGGATCCAACCGTGGTGGACCACCTCGTTGAAGGTGCGGTTTAAGAGGTAATGTCATCCCGGAATCAGAATGATATCCGGGATCCAAAAAAAATCATTACTAAATGGATACCCGGCCTACATCTTTATAGATTACGGCGGGCAAGCCAGATAATTGCGTTGCAATTTCCGGCATGACAATTGTTGGGATTGAATCCGAAATCCAATCCATTATTATTTGGTAGAAAATTGATAATTATCTGAATAGGGAGAATATACATGTCCCTCGACCTTTGATTTTATTTTTAATAAATAGGAAGTTTTCTCTTCCAGAGAACCAATTCCATAAAATAACCTTTGCCCAATTTTAACATTCTCAAACTTTACTTCTATTTCCTTCCAGGCATTTTCATCTGATTTGTTGGTTTCTTTTACAATAGAAAATGTATAAAGGGTGGGTGCTTCGTTGGGTGCGTCAGGGACTGACCAACTGAAATACACACTATCACTAAAAACTTTCTCAATTTTCAAATCAGTTATAACTGCCGGTTCATCAATATATTTTTTGTTGTGTACGACAAAGTTATTTGCGATAAAATTGTTGAATTGGGATTCAATACTCAGGTCAAAAACTTTTTTACTTTTGTTTGAGGCTTCAATTTTGATCGGTACACTTTGAAGTTGGTTTTCTTTGTTCAAAATTTGTACATGATTATTTTTCTCGGCTAACAGATCTTTTACTTTATCATATTGTATATTTTCAGAAATAAGAAATGGATGCTCACCCGTGGCTTCTACATGTCCTCCATTTTGATTACTGACCGTATAATATTTAGAATTATTGGATTTTATTTTTTTGATTTTTCCCTGAACCAATGCTCCGTTACTCGGATTAACTGAGTAAACTGGATCGCCAATTTTCAAATCATCGACTTTGATTTATCCCTTTGGGGTAGATACTTCTGTTCCCTCAGCAATGCATGAGGATATATTATCAGTACAAGAAGTCAAGGTGATAAACATAAATAGGGAGAAGAATAAATTTATTTTTGAAATTTTCAAACTTTTGGCTCCAATTATATTGGTTAATTAAGCTTAG
Source organism: uncultured bacterium (assembly GCA_964343505.1). Taxonomy (GTDB): domain Bacteria; phylum Fidelibacterota; class Marinisomatia; order Marinisomatales; family TCS55; genus TCS55. The sequence goes on along the minus strand of CAYFJU010000094.1, from coordinate 182 downwards.
AAGTAATGATAGGTCTAAACCAAGAACTTTATAATTAACCTGTTGTGCATATTCGAAAAGAACAACTCTTTTTGACGACATTTTTAAAGAAAATAATTCCGAGATATACATTATTTCAGATAATTATAAAGGGTCATGACTAGTTGAGCGGGTTATTTTGAAAGATTTTCAGCATAATTTGG
>CAYFJU010000093.1:0-8264 GCA_964343505.1 uncultured bacterium | reverse complement strand
AAGGAGAGTGCTAAAATGTCTTGAAATACCCTACTTTTATCTTCTAATTTCCCCGCTGCAAAATTGCAGGATAATTAAAAACACAAAATTTAATCAATTAATTAACGAAACAGGAGAAAGCGAAATGGCTCTAAATGTCAAGCCTTTGGCTGACCGTGTTGTGGTCGAACCCGCACCGGCAGAAGAAGTTTCCACTGGTGGAATCATTCTTCCCGATACAGCTCAGGAAAAACCTCAGCAGGGAACGGTTATTGCCGTTGGCCCCGGTAAAGTAAGTGATGCCGGTGCTACGATTGCAATGACAATAAATAAAGGTGATAAAATTCTTTACGGTAAATATAGCGGTACAGAATTCGCCTTTGAAGGAACAGATTATCTCATCATGCGCGAGAGTGATATTCTCGCCGTCCTCTAAGGAGTAAAGAAATTATGGCTAAAGAAATCTCATATGATCTCGAAGCACGTAACACCCTGAAGTCCGGTGTAGACAAACTCGCGAATGCGGTAAGAGTCACACTCGGTCCTAAAGGACGTAATGTTGTTATCGAAAAGAAATTTGGCTCACCAACCATAACCAAAGACGGTGTAACCGTTGCCAAAGAAGTAGAATTAGACAATAAACTGGAAAATGTTGGCGCTCAAATGGTGAAAGAAGTTGCTTCCAAAACTTCTGACGTTGCCGGTGACGGAACCACCACCGCTACCGTTTTGGCCCAGGCACTCGTAGCTGAAGGATTGAAAAACGTGGCTGCCGGCGCCAACCCAATGTCCATCAAACGCGGTGTTGATGCGGCTGCAGTAGCCGTTGTTGAAGCGCTGCAAGGCCAGAGCAAAGATCTTCCGGATTCGGAACAGATTGCCAACGTAGGGTCAATCTCAGCGAACAATGACCGTGAAATCGGTGAAAAAATTGCTGAAGCCATGGACAAAGTCGGCAAAGACGGTGTTATCACGGTTGAAGAAAGCAAAACAGCTGATACTTTCCTGGAAACAGTTGAAGGGATGCAGTTTGACCGCGGTTACCTTTCTCCATACTTCGTAACCAATTCTGACAACATGGAAGCTGAGTTGGAAGATCCTTATATCCTGATTTACGATAAAAAGATCTCCAACATGAAAGACCTACTTCCTTTATTGGAAAAAGTTGTTCAGACCGGTAAACCAGTCATGCTTATCGCTGAAGATGTTGAAGGCGAAGCATTGGCGACTTTGGTTGTGAATAAACTGCGCGGTACGTTCAAAGTTTTGGCTGTAAAAGCACCAGGATTTGGTGACCGCCGCAAAGCGATGTTAGAAGATATTGCTGTATTAACCGGTGGTACGGTCATCTCTGAAGATGCGGGTTATAAACTGGAAAATGCAACCCTGGACTATCTTGGAACGGCCAAACGGGTGGTTTCTGATAAAGATGACTCCACGGTAGTTGGCGGTAACGGTTCTCCCGATGCCATCAAAGCCCGTATCAACGAAATTAAAGTTCAGATTGATAAAACATCCTCTGATTACGATCGTGAAAAACTGCAGGAACGCCTGGCTAAACTGTCCGGTGGTGTTGCAGTAATCAACGTTGGTGCTGCTACTGAAGTGGAAATGAAAGAAAAGAAAGCTCGGGTTGAAGATGCATTGCACGCAACTCGCGCTGCTGTTGAAGAAGGGATCATCCCCGGTGGTGGTGTTGCCCTGCTTCGTAGCGTTTCTGCTTTAGATAAAGTCAACGTAGAAGGTGATCAGGTCGTTGGCGTTGATATCATGCGTCGTGCCCTGGAATCACCGATTCGTCAAATCTGTGAAAACGCCGGTGCTGAGCCATCTATCATAGCTCAAGCTGTTCGTGAAGGTAAAGGCGATTACGGATTCGATGCCCGCACAGGTGAATATGTCAGCATGTTCGAAGCCGGTATCATTGATCCGACCAAGGTTGCACGTGTGGCAGTACAGAACGCGTCTTCAATCGCCGGGATGATCCTGACGACTGAAGCGGCGGTAACTGAAATTCCTGAAAAGGAAGCACCTGCTATGCCTCCGATGGATCCAGGTATGGGCGGCATGGGCGGCATGATGTAATCTGAGGATTACCTCAATTTTATTGAAAAGCTCCCGGCAGCAACCGGGAGCTTTTTTTTATTTCCAGGTCATTGCCTGCCAGCCCTTTGGGAGCAGGCTGGCGAGCGAAGCAAAGCAATCCGTCATGTCTTGTTGGCTTGCTTCGTTAGCCAACTGGCGAACCCCTGCTTTTCTGTACAGGACCTCACGTCCTGTTCGAACACCAGGGTAATGACAGTAAAAGTTAAAATTACCCATCACCCGCCTTGACTAACGAAGATACCCTCGAGTAAATTCTTCTCCTTATGGGTATCATTCGGTTAAAAAATATGCAGTTTTATGGCTTCCACGGCGTCAGCGAATCGGAAAAGCATTTGGGGGGGCGGTTTGAAGTGGATGTGGAAATGAACCTGTCCCTGAAAAAAGCCTGTCAAACAGATGACCTCAAGGACACGATCAATTACGAAGCCATTTACCAAACTGTTGATGGCTGTGTTAAAAGAGATAAATTTTATTTGATTGAAGCATTGGCCAATTCAATTGCCCGGGATGTTTTGAATAACCATCCGGTAGATTCATTAACCATCCGTGTGCGGAAACCCCATGCCCCTGTGCGAGGCGTATTAGATACGGTGGAAGTTGAGATCGAGCGCGCCAGGGCAGACTATGCCTGAACTGGTTTACCTCGGACTTGGATCAAATATAGGCGATCGGGAAACGAATATATTTTCTGCCATAGCTGCGCTGGATGTGAGAGTTGATATTACCGTAAATCGCACCGCATCCATCTACCAGACTGATCCCTTATATCATGAAGACCAACCCAAATTTTTAAACACTGTTGCTGAACTTCAAACGGCCATTGATCCTGAAGAAATGCTCCGGGTGTGTAAAGGTATTGAACTGATGTTAGGCCGACCGGAAGACCATGAGAAAAATGAACCGCGTGTGATTGATATTGATATCCTGGCTTATGAAACAAAAATGATTGAATTGACTGATTTAATTATTCCCCATCCAGAGATATTTGCCCGTAAGTTTGTCCTTATCCCGTGGGCAGAAATCGCACCCGATTTCACCGTGCAGGGAGTCGGCAGGACAGTTTCAGAACTATTAGCATTATGCCCGGACACATCCAATGTCCGGTTACATCATTTGGAAAAATCTGCATGAGAAATTTGTATTATGTTGCCATTGAAGGCACGATTGGCGTTGGGAAAACAAGTTTAGCAAATCTATTGGCTGACAGGCTAGGAGCCAAGTTGGTCTTGGAATCATTTGAAAATAATCCATTCCTGGCTGATTTTTATGACGACCCGGAACGTCATGCTTTTCAGACACAGTTATGGTTTTTGCTTCAGCGCTACCAGCAGCAACAGGATCTGCGCCAGGTGGATATGTTTCATAACCTGGTTATTACCGATTACATGTTTGTGAAAGACCGTCTCTTTGCTTCATTGAACTTGAATGAAAAAGAAATGTCCCTCTACGACACAGTAGCGAATATGATGGAGCGCAATGTGATTCATCCGGATTTGGTTATTTTTCTCCAGGCGGATACGGATACGCTGATGCGCAATATATCCCGCCGGGGCAGGGATTTTGAAAAGAATATGTCAGAAGATTATATTGATGCCCTAAACCAGGTATATAATGAATACTTTTTCCGCTACCAGGATACCCCATTGGTAATTATTAATACCAATAATATTGATTTTGTCCATAATGATGGTGACCTGGATGAAGTGATTAATTATATCCGCCAGCCGGTTAAGGGTACCAAATTTTTCAATCCTACCACAGGCTTATAATTATGATCAGAATTTTGATATACGCTGCCTTGGCATACTTAGCTTACACACTCATTCGAAACGTAAAATTGATTACAAAGCCCAGAGGCGGGTCAGTGAAAGAAAAAGATTCTTATAAAAACTTAGACATTAAAGATGCAGATTTTGAAGATATTGACGAAAAAGAGGAAAAGTGAATAAAATAGTTGATTTCTTAAAGGGTAAATGTGAATGTGGGTCGATTGGGCTATTGGTGTTGCGGGTAGTACCAGCCTATTTGATGGTTACCAATCATGGTTGGGGTAAAATTACACATCCTGAAAATTGGACGAGAATAGGTGGTGCAGTTACAAAGTATTTTGGAGGATTGATTGACTTTGCAAATCCTATCTTTGGATTTCTGGCTGCTTTTTCAGAGTCGGTGTGTTCTATTTTAATTATCTTAGGCCTATTCACAATTCCGTCGTCGCTGCTGCTTTCAGGCACCATGTTTTTCGCTGCCCTGAATCACATTACCAGTGGCAAAGGGAGTCCGGAATCTGCTTTGGTTTACTTAGCGATTTTCGCCGCGATTACAATCGCCGGACCGGGAAAATACAGTATCGATAAAATGTTTTTGTCCAAGACCGAGGATTAATGCACGCAGCTCGCATCCATGAGCATGGGGGACCGGAAGTATTAAAATACGAATCCGTCCCAAACCCTGAACCAAAGGAGGGGGAAGTTGTCGTTCAAATCCGAGCGTCGGCCATGAACCATCTTGACCTTTGGGTACGGCGCGGCATCCCAGGTGTGCCATTACCCATGATTTTGGGAAGTGATGGTGCCGGGGTGATTTCTGAAGTTGGCGATGGGGTTACGCAATTTAAAGTTGGGGATGAAGTTTGCATTCAACCCCTCACCTACTGCGGCCAATGCCGTTTTTGCACTCGCGGTCAGGAAAATTATTGTAATCAAATGGGCATATTTGGAGAAACCCGGGACGGCACCAATTGTGAGTATATTGCCGTTCCAGAACAAAACGTGCGATTAAAACCAGAGCATTTATCGTTTGAAGAAGCAGCGGCTTTTCCACTCACATCTCAAACAGCCTATGGGATGCTGGTTCGCAGGGCGAAAATTGAACCAGGCGAAACTGTTTTTGTGTGGGGCGCCGGTTCCGGTGTGGGTACCATGGCCGTTCAAATCGCCAAGGTCAATGGGTGTCGCGTCATTGCAACAGGGGGAAACGATGAAAAGCGTGCTCACGCTGAATCAATCGGCGCTGATTTTGTTTTGGATCATTATCAAGATGATATTGCCAACTCTGTGAAGGAATTCACTGAAGGGCGTGGTGCCGATGTAGTCTTTGAACACGTTGGGAAAGCCACTTGGAAAACCAGTCTGCGAATCCTTGGGAAGGGCGGCAGATTGGTCACTTGCGGTGCCACTACAGGTCCGATTGTGGATATTGATATTCGCCACTTATTTTTTAAGCAGCAGACATTAATCGGCTCTACCATGGGAGACGTGGCCGCATTTGACGATTGTTTGACCCTTGTTTCTGAGGGGAAAATCAAACCGGTGGTGGATCGAGCCTTTCCTTTAAGAGAAATTAAACAGGCCCATGAACATTTGGAAAATGGCACCCAAATTGGTAAAGTCATCCTGGTACCGGAATGAAGTACAACAAACACATTTTTATCTGCATCAACGAGCGCCCAGAATGCAGCACCAAAGGGGATTGCTCACGGAAAGGCGGTAAGGACATCCGCATGCGGTTTGTGCAGCTCATCAATGAACATGGATTGAAAGGTAAAGTCCGCGCTAATAAAAGCGGATGTCTCGATGCCTGTGAAATGGGCGCAACTGTGGTGATTTATCCCCCGGGGATATGGTATACGCAAGTTCAATTAAATGATGTGGATGAGATTTTTAATGTGTCCGTGTTAGGGGATGGTGTCGTTGAACGCATTGCATCTACACAGGAAACCTGGGACGAATTGATTCGTATCAGGAATAACAATCGGGTGGAAGTATGAAAAAAATCATTTTAATCGCATGTATAGGGATGATGATCTCGACCGGTCATGCACAGATGAAAAAAGAATTGGGTTTCATGACAGGCACGCGGGGATCGGGCCTGATCTTTTCGGGCCATTGGCAATTAAAGTCAAACATGGCTGCCGGGTTTGAAACACGCTACTACGACATTAAAAATGATACGGAACTGCCCGTATATAATCCCTACACGGGCCAGTCCTTTAATGTCGGTGACAAAGCCCTGTTTATGGTTCCTGTTTTCGGCACCGTGAAATGGTTTCCGTTTGAGGACAAGATTGCCAATAATTTCTCTCCCTTTGTTGAATTGAAGTTGGGGCCCGTATTGGCGGTGGATGGGAAAGAGGAATATCAAAAATTTTCTAAACGATGGAAAAATGCCTCCACCATACCCACTTACGGCGGCCAGATTGTTTTTGGTGTTGCATTTCGTTATATGGGAGGTAGTGTTATTTCACCGTCCATAGGATTTGAATTTTTGCCTATGGGGCAGGAGGTTGACGGCCGCAGGAATTACAATGGCGTCGCGATCAATATCACTTTTGCTTTGGGCAATCGCCGGCGCTAATGGAAGAACATTTCTTCCACCTACATCGGGATCATTTAAATCAGGATCAATTTACCCTTTCTGAAGAAGAATCCCGCCATTTCCTGAAGTCCCTGCGGGGAAAGACCGGCGATAACCTGTGGCTTCTGGATGGAATTGGAACCGCCTACGAAGGAACCGTTGGGCAAATTAACGGCAGATCGGTTACAGGTATTATCCAGCGTTCACATCCGAACTATCGTGAGTCTGAATTTGCGGTTCATTTGGTGATTGGACTTATCAAGGGCAATCGGATGGATATGGTGATAGAGAAAGCGACGGAGTTGGGTGTCAAATCAATTCAACCTCTTCTCTTGGATCGCTGTGTAAAAAATAAATTGAACCTGGAACGGGTCCAGCGGATTGTTATCTCCGCCGCCAAACAGGCGGGGCGGAGTTATTTCCCTAATATATTTGAACCAACTGAATTAACCGATTGGCTGCAGGGCCATCTGGATGATCATAAAATATTATGTCATATGAGGGGATCTCAATCCTTGGCGGATGCATTGGGAGAAGCGCAAAAAGAGATTCATTTAATTATCGGCCCGGAAGGCGATTTTTCTGAAAGAGAATTGGATCAATTGAAAAAAGCGCAAGTCGAATTTGCCATTCTTGGACCCAGACGGTTGCGCAGTGAATCGGCAGCCATCGTGGCCATATCCAATTTGAACCAATTAATGGAGAATTAAATATGGATGACTGTCTATTCTGCAAAATTATACAAGGCGATATTCCATCGGATAAAGTATATGAAGACGATTCAGTATATGCATTTCGGGATATTAATCCCCAGGCGCCTACACATATCCTCATCATTCCTAAAGACCACATCCCGACTATAAATGATTTGGATGCGTCGCATCAATCTGTCGTGGGCGAAGTGATGCTTACCGCAAAAAAACTTGCCGCCGATGAAGGCATTGCTAATTCAGGCTACCGTACGGTTTTTAATTGTAATGAGGATGCCGGTCAGGCCGTGTACCATATTCATTTGCACTTGCTGGGCGGCCGCCAAATGACCTGGCCGCCGGGGTAGAGGCTTTGATCGGTGAGCTTGTGGTGGGTCTATTAGGATATATTTATGTATTAAACTTCAACCAATTCTATAAAGGAGCCGGGTTGAGGAATTGGATCTCCATCCTCACGTAATCCTTCTAAATGGAATTCGATCGCTTCTCGAATGAGTTTTTTAACTTCCAGTTTTGTATAGCCAACAGCTATACAGCCGGGAAGGTCCGGAACGTAGGCACCCCAGTTTTTATCTGTTTTTTCTAATACAACCACATATTTCATAATTGGGAATTTACACCTTAAGCCCTGATTGTTTCAAAATACTCTTCAAAGTTCCTGGCGTTAGATCTTGACTCGGTTTTCCGGCCACAGTAACTGTACCAGACTTAATGGGGTGTTTAAACTGGCGCTGGCTCCCTTTGGTTCTTGCTAAAAACCAGCCATCTTTTTTCAATAAAGTTATTATTTCCCTGACTTTCGTAATCTCACCTATGTGTTTTTGGCACCAAGTTTCCCCAAAAACTTTATCACTTCAAATTCGTCATGGTGGTATTTGATTCCAGGGAGATAAGGAAATTTACTTTTCGAACTCAAAATAATTAATTGATCATTACAGGAATATAACTAATAACTTTGTTACAGTTGATCCAGGCTGCTATCCACCCGGCAGTTCCGCACAGGTTTTTCCATGTCCATGAAGGGCTGAAATAAATAAAAATTATCCAAATTATTATTGTTTGGGTCATGACTAGTTGAGCGGGTTATTTTGAAAGATTTTCAGCATAATTTGG
>CAYFJU010000092.1:0-8330 GCA_964343505.1 uncultured bacterium | reverse complement strand
CATTTTGATTCATTCTATTTGTAAGCAAAATACGGAAGTGGTTCTTGGTCTCTTTCCCCGCCGTACAGACATTGGTTCAGATGGGGATATGCTTTAAATGCATCTGAAATTTTTGGAGAGAAATTCCCAGGTTTTTAACACCTGCTTTTATTAAACTTCTATAATTCACACTGACAGATCTGAACATAGCACACCAATTTATTAACCCCGTAAGTAACAGAACAACTAGCACATAACGTATATTAACACTCGCATTTCTTCACCTCATAATCAATATTGTATAATTACTTCCAAAGGCTATACACGAATAACTAAAAATGTCAATCTATTTTTTAATGGATTTTCCCCGCATTCTTTCTTCCACTTGTATTAATCCATACCTCGTAATATTATGAAAGTTACAGTAGTTTATATGCGCCATCTCCCGTGGGGGTGTCAAGTTTAATTTCGGGGCGCTGTCAGGGTCTTTACCGATTTTGTATCCGTCAGGATATCCGCTTCATTAAACAAGATCGGGCGCCAGTCCTTTTGAGAAAAAAGCCTGGTCTGATCGGCATAATGGGGTGATGAGGGATCTCCGGATTGTCCGTAGGTGAGCAGGGCGTTGGCCCTGGGACCGCCGTCGGTATACGCCAGACTCAGGATAAAACTCGAACCATAATTCACCGGATAACCAATGTCTGTGAGGTAATTGCTGCCTTCAATATATTTTTGCGGTTTTTTGTAGGGGACAATACTCTTATAACGCGTATACCCAATAAAATTAGCTACACCTTCATGCTGGCCAAAGCCCCCGTGCACCGGAATTTTCTGTTCCCCCCGATAAGCGAACTGGACCTCACCCAGAGTAACATCCAGAGGCAGGTTTGCTTTTTCCATGATCAATACGGCGCGGGCCAGGTTTTTCAGGGCTAAATCGCCATCAGCCAATCCACGCGGTGTATTAACGGGATCTGTTTCATCAAAAGGCGCTGAAAATAAATGTCCAGCCTGGTGTAAAGCATCGGAATTATAGGCGGTAATCCATTCCCGAAACAGCACGGCCCCACGACTATCCAGGTTCAGTCGTTTATCATAATTGGAAAGGATTTCACAAGCCGGTTTAACTTGAACATCTTTACCGTTCACTGAAACCGTTTCTACATTCTCACAAAGGGCCACTAAAGGTTCCAGCAATAGTTCTGCAGCCATATTTCTATTTGAGAAGAGCGCATCCTGCAGTTCCATTTGGGTGAATTTTCCGTCCGTACCCGAAGGACCGGTTGGACGCTCATCTGCAAGCAGCCGGGCATTCATCCGGGTTCGTAGCGATCGGGCCGTTTTTTCTGCACCATTTAAGGGGGAATAGCCGCTCAGGGGAGCGCTGGTGTTGGTAAGCCAATGGCTGTTATTTGAATTGAAAATATAATCCGGTCGTTCCTGTTTCGGTTTGGCCATATAGGGATTGACGCCGGGAAAGCGAGATTCATCATGGGATTGCCATTCAAAACGGGAATCGCTGCCATCCAGCAATACCAGGTTCATTTTTTCAAAAAGTTGTTTGGTTAAGCTATCCGTTTCCAACCGTTGGCGCCATAAATCAAGCGCTTCCTGGTTGAGGTTGGGTACGGAAGAGCCATCGATATACCAGGCCCGGCCATCGGCGCTTGTGGCCATGGTGTTCACCCATGGCATGGCATTCCATTTTTTGTGGGCCTTTTTTAATCTATCCAAATCTTTGGCCAGCCCCATGTCCAGCCATTGGGCCATACTGCCATCGTTATTGGCATTGGCATCCCGGTAGGTGAAAGCCATTTTATCATCCCAGGGCATCCCGGGCATATTCACAATCGGACCATAATGGCTGAACCAAACGGTATGGTTCTGTTGTGAAAGAGTGCCATCTGCATTTCGGACGGCAATCTGAATTATTTTGGAGGTCATTTTCCGTTGTTCACCATCATAGCGATAGCTGGTCGGATCACCGGACACCAAGTCGAGCTTGTAGAAGGTTAGGCGCTTGCTGGCCGATACGGTGTGGGTCCAGCCCACATGTTGGTTAAAGCCAATCGCCACCCCGGGGATGCCCACCAGGTGCACCCCATACACATCCATTTTCCCGGGAATGGTTAAATGTTTTTCCCAAAAACGATTGCCGCCGACCCATGGGTAGTGGGGATTGCCCATCAACATACCGCGGCCATTGGCCGAGCGGTCTTTGCCGATGGCCCACCCGTTGGATCCATAAACGCTTTCGCTCAAATTCTTTAAGGTGGCCAGGTTTTCATCTGCCCTAGAAAAAGATGTTGCGGTGGCTTGGCCCGGGGGGGCCGCGGTGGCAATCAGATTGGCCAGCCGGGGGCCGGACTGGGGCAGGGTCAGAAAGCGCGCAAACATATCGACGGGGGAAACTTCCACCAGCCATTCGGTGCCCTCACACCAACTGCCAACATTTTCAGGGCCCTTTTCTTTCAGGTAGGTGTTGAACCCGGCCGTGTACCCGATGATCCATTCCTGAACGACCTTCGGTTGATCCCTGAATCGCTGGGCGGCCTGGTTTTGAATACCGAGTCCCTTGAGGGTAATATCCTGAAACAGGAAGACATTGTTTTCACCGAAGCCATGGTATTTGGATTTTTCAGAGCGGGTGCTGACAATCTCGTCGGCGATGATACAAATATGATCTTCCGCGGAAGCATACCCTTCACCATAACCCAAACTGCCGTAATCTCCGGCGGTGATATGGGGAATTCCATAGCTGGTGCGCCGAATTTCAACCTGATATTGGCCCTGGGATGGGACAGAACCGCAACCAAAAAGAATTAAACCGGCCAATAAACCGATTATTAATAATCTGACATTATGCATCATTTATATCCTCACATCGATATTGTTTTTTGTCTTTCAATGCCGCGTGAGCCGCAGCTAGCCTGGCTATAGGTACGCGAAAGGGTGAGCAACTTACATAATCCAACCCATTTTTATAGCAGAATTCGACACTGGCCGGATCACCGCCGTGTTCACCACAAATTCCAATCTTTAAATCAGGTTTTTTAGCGCGCCCTTTTTCAACGGCGGTGGTGATCAATTGTCCAACACCCTTTTGGTCTAAACTCTGAAAAGGATCGTGGGGTAGAATATTCCGTTTAAAATATTCCGGTAGGAAGGAGCCAATATCATCCCGGCTGAACCCATAGGTTGTTTGCGTTAAGTCGTTTGTTCCAAAACTGAAAAATTCAGCATTTCCAGCAATTTCATCTGCCGTTAAACAGGCCCGTGGCAATTCAATCATTGTTCCAACCAGATAATTGAATTCGACGCCCTTTTCTTCCACAACTTTCTCAGCTATACTGCGGATAACTGCTTCCTGGTTGTCAAACTCGGTGGATATACCAACCAAGGGAATCATCACTTCGGGTATAACATTCAACCCGTCTGCCGTTAATTCAGCGGCAGCCTCAAAAATGGCTCTGGCCTGCATTTCAGTTATTTCAGGATAGGCTACACCCAGACGACATCCGCGATGTCCCAGCATCGGGTTGAATTCATGCAAATTCGAGATTCGATTTTTTATCTTCTGCGTTGATACATTTAATTCTTCTGCCAAGCCGTCAACCTGGCTATCGTTGAGCGAAAGAAACTCATGGAGTGGCGGGTCAAGCAATCGAATCGTTACTGGTTTCCCTTCCATTGTTTTTAAAATATCTTTGAATCCCTGCCGCTGATGGGGGAGCAATTCATTCAGTGCTCTGCGTCGTTCCGCTTTATTTTCTGACAGAATCATTTTCCGCATGGCCATAATTCTTTTCGGATCAAAAAACATGTGTTCTGTCCGGCAGAGCCCAATCCCTTCCGCACCGAATGAGAGTGCCTGACGGGCATCTTCCGGGCTGTCTGCATTTGTTCGAACTTTGAGCGTTCGAATTTCATCGGCCCATTCCATGAGTTGACGATAGGCTTTGTTTGAGTCGGGGTCAACCGGCTCTAAAGTGATTTGACCTTCATAAACAGTTCCGATTGAACCGTTCATGGAAACCCAATCACCCTCTTTTATTGTCATGCCGTTCACGCTGATTTCTTTTTCAGAAAAATCAATGTTTAGATCAGAACAACCCACTATACAGCACTTACCCCACCCACGGGCCACCAAGGCCGCGTGGGACGTCATGCCGCCCTTTGCGGTTAAAATGGCCTCGGCAGCATGCATGCCATGGACATCTTCAGGAGAAGTTTCCTCACGGACCAAAATAACACTTTTACCCGCTTGGGCCCATATTTCTGCATCATCTGCTGAGAAAACAACTTGTCCGATACCGCCACCCGGACCGGCGGGAAGACCCCTCGCAATCAAGACAGATTTTTTCTCCTCTTCCGGACTCAGCCGCGGATGAAGCAATTCATCAATCTGGTTTGGATTCACCCGTAAAATAGCCTCTTCTTTTGATATCATACCGTCATAAACCATATCCACAGCCATTTGAATTGCGGCTATTCCCGAACGCTTTCCCCGGCGCGTTTGCAGCATCCACAGGCGACCGTCCTCGATCGTGAATTCGATATCCTGCATATCACGGTAATGCATCTCAAGTTTTGTTCGAATCCCGTTGAGTTCGTTATATATGTCCGGCAGAAAAATCTCCAGAGAGTCTAAGTTGGCTGACTCCTTCGTTTTGGTTGCTTCATTCAAAGGATGGGGTGTGCGAATCCCGGCCACAACATCTTCCCCCTGTGCGTTCTGCAGCCATTCGCCATAAAATTGATTTTCCCCTGTGGCGGGATTCCGGGTAAAAGCAACACCGGTAGCCGATTGTCTTCCTTTATTTCCAAACACCATTGCCTGGACATTGACGGCAGTGCCCCATTCATCGGGGATATTTTCAAACCGCCGATAATTGATGGCCCGCTTTCCATTCCAACTTTGAAATACGGCCTGAACGGCACCCCATAACTGTTCCTGGGGATTATCCGGGAATGATTTCCCCAAGGTTTCTTCAATACATTTCTTAAAAGCGGTGACCATAATCTGCCAGTCTGTCCCGGTCAGATCTAAATCGGACTGAAAACCTTTTTTCGCTTTATAGTCATCCAGGATTTGTCCCAACTGTTGACGAATACCCTGACCTTCTTTCGGTACCAAGCCGGCGGATTTTTCCATCACCACGTCGGCGTACATGGTAATCAGGCGCCGGTAGGCGTCATACACAAAGCGCGGGTTACCGGTTTTTTCTATGAGCCCCGGAATGGTTCGGGTCGTGAGGCCAACATTCAACACCGTTTCCATCATGCCCGGCATGGACTGCCGGGCGCCGGAGCGAACAGAAACAAGCAAAGGATTATCGGCGTTGCCAAAAGAACGGCCCATTTCAGACGCCACGGAGGCCAGGGCTTGCCGGACTTCATGTTTTAAACCGCTGGGAAATGTGTGCTTGTGATTATAATAATGCGTGCATACATCGGTGGTAATTGTAAACCCAGGGGGAACGGGCATACCCAAATGGGTCATTTCAGCCAAATTAGCACCCTTGCCGCCCAATAGGTTTTTCATGTCCGCCCGGCCTTCTGCTTTACCGCGACTAAATAAAAACACAAAATGATTTGTTGTTGCGTCGTTCATGGTAGTATCTTCTAAAAAAAGGTTCTAAATTTACGGAATCGTTTTGCCAGCCGCATTAATTTATCCTATTGAAATATTGATTAATTTGAGCGAGAACACCCCCTGGAACGGCAGCAATTAAAACAGCTATTAATCAGCTATAAACAAAACCACCCGGAAGAATCAGCCAAAATTGATGAAACAATTCAGTTTTTGGACACTTCGAAACTGTGTTTTGATCGGGATAACTGGGCCGGGCATTTTACCGGATCAGCCTGGGTGGTTGATGCTTCCCGAGAATGGGTGCTAATGACCCATCATCGCCAATTAGATTTATGGCTCCAACTCGGCGGCCACGCGGAGGGCCGCGGTGACCTCTTGGACGTTGCCCTGGCAGAAGCGCAGGAGGAGTCAGGGCTTTCCCAATTTAAGGTATTGTCGAAAGAAATTTTTGACTTAGACATTCACCGTATTCCCGAACACAATGGATTGCCGCCTCACCTACACTTTGATGTACGCTTCATCCTGGAAACGAAACATGGTGCCGAAGATATTATAGTCAGTGACGAATCCCACGACGTGGCTTGGATTCATAAAAATGATGTGTTGAATAAAAACCCCGAGGAATCCATGGTGAGGATGCTGGAGAAAACGACGAAATATTTTGCAGTTTAAGCTATGAGTCTAACCGAAAAAATTAAATCTGAAATCCTGTCTCGCACCGTCCCGGAGAATCAGCGCAAAATTGGTTTGGAAGTCGAGGGCCTGTATTATGAATCCCCCTTTACCCGCTTGCCGGTCAACCCCACCGATCGATACTCGGCTTCTGATTTATTCACAGATATCCAGGAAAGCATTCGTGTGGATGATCCTTTTTCTTATTCTCTTGAGCCGGGAGGTCAGTTAGAGTGGGCCTCCGGTCCTGCAGTCAGTTTGTGGGACATTCAAAAACAATTTGAACAGCACCTCGTTCAGGAGGACCAAATCTGTAGAAAACACAAGATTGACCGACTGCACTTGTCCCTTGAGCCCCTTTGTACACCTAATGACATTGACCTTATCAAGTTGAATAAATATCGGCTTATGCATAACCTGTTTTCACAAACGGGCAGCTTGGGTCCCTGGATGATGCGCAATACAACCAGTGTTCAGCTAAATATTGATTATACTTCCGAACAGGATGCCAACGAAATGGCCTTTTTGGCCGATGTAATTCAACCGCTATTCAGTATTTTATTTTCCAATTCACCTTTTATGCGGGGTGCGCCAGTGGGCACCACCAATATGCGCTGGAAAATCTGGGAGGGCACCGATCCCGGTCGCTGCGGATCCCTGTTTAACCATGGGATGACATCTTCCCAAAATATGGTTGACCAGTATGCCGAGTGGATTTTGGGTGTTAAAACAATTTTTAAATATAACCATCACGGGGAGGCAGAAAGATTTAACGGTACGCTGGGTGATATGGTTCTATCTGATCCGGGCGCAACGCAAACACATCTCATTTCATCGCTTCATCAATCCTTTACCCATGTGCGGTTTAAATCCGTTTTAGAAGTTCGGGCCAGCGACAGGCCGCCCAAAGGAATGGAAATGGCGCCGGCTGCATTTATGGCGGGGCTGCTTACCGCCCCCAACGCGCGGGCAGTGGGATTTGAAACTGTTTCAAGATGGACTCATAACGATCGAAAAATACTCATCAATGCTGCCGACGATTTATCCTATAGTCAAATGGGGCCTGAAAACAAAACAGTTGGCGCGTGGCTCGAGTTCTGGGCTGATTTAGCTTTAAAGGGGTTAGATGAAAGAGAAAAAATGTATGGAATAAAAAACGAACGTCCTCTGGTACAGCCCTTTTTAGAAAATGTTTTATCACAGGGGCCCAAAACAATCCAAACCCAAAAAGAGTTTCGAGAAACTGGTGCTTCTATTCACAATTTTCTCAAAGATTGTTGTTTAGATTCAGCCGAATAATTTTAGATATGAATCCAAATTTTTACATAATCGCCCTGTTATCCCTGTTTTCCTTTTAGGTCTTGTCACCTTCGTTTTGGGCTTTGGATGGCTACTGTCACCTGCAACGATTTGTTAGACGCCACCCCGATCATCGGTCAAAGGAACAGCGGGACAGCAATGTAAAGCACCACAATCGCAACCATGTGGGTCAAGATCGCCACCTCAAGCCCACGCCACCAATAAAGCCAGCCGAGTATCAGACCCGCTGCGCCATTGACTGTAACCGCCCGGAGAACGGGATGTGCTACCTCGGGAAGATTGTCAACATGTGCCAGGCCAAACATGAGTGCGGCTACCAGAATCCCGAGCCACTGCGCAAGCACCCTTGGCTCCGTTGTAAAGCGGGAGACAGCCATGTGCGCCAGCCAGGCTACGAATGTTGCGAGAAACAGCCGGTAGAGCAACTCTTCTGTCACCCCGGAATAGAGGACGACAAGAATGCGGAACCCGAGCGGCTGCGACCCGAGATCGCGGACGCGTTGCAAACTCATGCCTCCAAAGAATACCTGGTCGATGGTTAGCATCAAGAATGGCGTCAAGAGGCCGAGCACCGGAACCAGCCACCAAGAACGCATGACGAGAGTCCGCGCCTCGGGCGAGGCAGCCGCGAGATTTAGAGGTGTGCCGAGACCAAGGGGGGGAGGAGGCCAACGAATCTTCATAGGTGCATGACATGCCGGTGGCGTTTAACGATATCTATGTTCCCCTTTGCTGATTGATTTAATATAAGCCTGGCAGCTTG
>CAYFJU010000091.1:0-8393 GCA_964343505.1 uncultured bacterium | reverse complement strand
CAAATTATGCTGAAAATCTTTCAAAATAACCCGCTCAACTAGTCATGACCCAAATTTATAAATAAAAACGGTGAAAATCTTATCTATGGTAATGGCCTAAATAATCGTGAATTAAATAATTTTAATTTTTATTCGATAAAAAATGGAGAGAAAAAACCATTCGATTATATGCTTTATCATGAAGAACACCCCGGGGAAGGTGAATATGAATTGGTCAGATTATTCCCCCATGAGCCAGATAGTTTCAATGAAGGGTATGGAAAGACCGTATTTTATTTAGATATATATGATGATACTGATACTGTATATACGGAATGGTATCGGGGTGAAAATTCTTTGGGCCTCACAAAAGTATGGTATAACAATACTATTAAAATAGAACCGAAGTTAAAAACTGGATATCCCTACATAACGATTGTGAAGTAATAAATGGGTTAAAACTATTCGTTCTTATAAATCAATGTAACGGGTTTTCCGTCAATTTTAATATAGCCACGATACATACCTTTTGAATTGAATGGCATGGCAATATTGCCTTTTCTGTCGATAGAAATCACACCGCCGGATCCCCCAAGTTTCCCCACTTTTTGGATTACCTTTTTCGATGCTTTTTTCAAAGAATATCGTTTATACTCCATGAGAGCAGAAATATCATGGCCCACAGCAGCGCGGATGAAATATTCCCCCGTACCCGTGGCAGAGACAGCACAAGTCTTATTGTTGGCGTAGGTTCCGGCGCCGATAATGGGTACATCCCCCACACGCCCCCAACGCTTATTGGTCATACCCCCCGTGGATGTACCTGCGGCAATATTGCCCGATTTATCGAGAGCCACACAGCCCACGGTGCCATACTTTTTCTGTTCATTGGCCTTCATTTTTTGAATGGCCTTCCAGCGACGCTCTGTATGAAAATATTTTGGGTCCACAATGTCAAGGCCCTGTTCTGCTGCGAATTTATCTGCCCCTTCGCCCGCCAGTAAAACGTGCCAGGTTTCTTCCATCACTTTTCTCGCCGCGGTAATCGGATTTTTCACTGTTTTTACTCCGGCCACCGCACCGGCTTTTAAGTCGGCCCCATTCATGATGGCGGCGTCCAGTTCATTCGTCCCCGCATTGGTAAAAACCGCACCCTTTCCCGCGTTGAATAGGGGAGAGTCTTCCATAATGTGGATCGCCGCTTCTACTGCATCCATGGCGGAACCGCCCGCATTCAAGACCGCATATCCTGCCTTCAGGGATTCTTCCAACTTGGCACGATAGGACGCTTCTTTTTCCGGCGTCATATTCTTTTTCAGGATGGTGCCGGCGCCTCCGTGGATCACCAGGGCGAAGTTTTCTCTGGGGCCTGCAATGGTAATACCCAATAAAATGATGGAATAGAGAAAGAATCGTAATGGTTTCATGGGTTAATTCCTACGAGATGAAAGTTTTGCAAGGAGTCGGAGAATTTCAAGGTAGAGCCAGATCAATGTGACCAAAAGTCCGAAGGCACCATACCATTCCATATATTTTGGGGCACCATTTTCAGCCCCTTCTTCAATAAAATCAAAATCCAAAACCAAGTTCAATGCAGCAATCACTACCACGCCGATGCTGAATAAAATGCCCATATTTGAATTGGAATGGATTACGGGAACGCTGACGCTGAACCAGCTCAGTACCCAACTAATCATATAAACAAAAGCAATGCCGCCCGTGGCTGCGACCACACCCAGTTTGAAATTTTCTGTCGCTTTGATCAGGCCGGAACGGTATGCCAAAAGCAGGGCTCCCAAGGTTCCGAAAGTGAGCATGACGGCCTGGTTCACGATTCCGGGATACATGGTTTCAAAAAATTTAGAAATGCCCCCCAAGGCCAATCCTTGGAGGAGGGCATAAGCCGGTACGGTATATTTGGCCAAATTGTGCTTAAAGGCGGTTAGGATGGCCACCCCGAGCCCGCCCAAAATGCCGACCATCATCAATCCATTGGCACGAGGGTCCCCCAATGGCAAATTCCAGGTGAATAAGGCAGTGGTCATCAAAAGTAATAAAGCTACAGCTGTTTTGTGTACGGTACCCATGATGGTCATGGAAGCCCCGGCAGTCATGTCAAAACCGGAAAAGGTATTGGTATTCAGGGTGGGATTGCCTGAACGTAGGGTGAGATGTCGATTCATGAATAATCCTCCATGCTGTTGTTGATGGCTTTTACCAGTTGATCAATAGCCACGCGGTCCTGCTGTTGGGTGTCCCGATGTCTCAAGGTGACGCTCTGGTCTTCCGTAGATTGATGATCGACAGTTATGCCGAAGGGCGTACCGGCTTCATCCTGACGATAGTAGCGTTTTCCGATTGAGCCCTGCTGATCGTAGATCACCTTGAAATAGGGTTTCAGGATATCCATCACTTCGCGGCCCAATTCAGGCAGGCCATCTTTCTTCACCAAAGGACAAACCACGGCCTTCACCGGGGCAATTTTGGGATGCAGTTTCAGGACAACGCGGTTGTTTTCCTGATCTTCCCAATAGGCATCGGAAAGAACAGCAAGAAGCATCCGGTTCAACCCGGCCGATGTTTCAATAATGAATGGCAGATAGCGCTCGTTATCCTGCTGGTCAAACACTTCCATTTTCTTACCGGAAAATTCTTGATGGCGGCGCAGGTCAAAATCCGTCCGGTTGTGAATCCCTTCAATTTCGGACCAGCCAAAGGGGAATTCAAATTCAATATCCCAGGCTTCCTTGGCGTAGTGGGCCAGTTCCCCGTCGCCGTGCTGGTGGAAGCGCAGTTTGTTTGAATCGATACCGAGTTGACCATAAAAGGCCATCCGTTCTTTTTTCCAGCTTACTAAAGACGCATCATCGGTGCCGGGCTTGACAAAATACTGCATTTCCATTTGTTCAAATTCCCGCGTGCGGAAGATGAAGTTGCGTGCCACGATTTCATTGCGGAAGGCTTTACCAATCTGGGCGATACCAAAAGGCACCTTTAAACGCATGGCGCCTTGGGTCAAAAGGTAATTTACATAAATCCCCTGGGCCGTCTCCGGGCGGAGGTAAGCCACGGAGGCCCCGCCTTCCACTGCGCCCACATGTGTTTTGAACATCAGGTTGAACTGGCGCGGGTCCGTCAGGTTGCCGGTCGTTCCGCATTTTTGGCATTGAATTTCTGCCCAATTCGCTTCTTTGGGATTACCGTCGAACAAATCATCGGCGCGGTAGCGTGCTTTACAATGTTTACAATCCACTAAGGGATCGTGGAATTCACCCACATGACCAGAAGCTTCCCAGATTTTGGGGTGCATCAGAATACCGCTGTCCAGCCCCACGATATTTTCGTGGAGTTGGGTCATGGCCCGCCACCAAAGCTGGGAAATATTATTTTTTAAGGCGATCCCCAAAGGGCCGTAATCATACACAGCGCCGAAGCCGCCATAAATTTCAGAACTTTGAAAAATGAATCCCCGTCGTTTGCACAGGGATACAATTTTATCAATGGATTGATTGCTCATGGGAAAGAGGTTTATCTCCGTGAATTTTTAATTGAAAAATGAGAAGGCAAAATTAGGAAATTAATTGGATAAATAAATGGGGTGAAATGAAGCAACATGTCATCGCGAGCGAAGCGATCTCCAAGGATAGTTGGTTAAATTGTGGGATTGCCGCGTCGCTTCCTTCGTCAGGCTCAGGATGACGCTCCTCGCAATCACGCTAGTCGAACTCTTTCAGCTCCCGCTCAATTTCATCGCTGTAGGCGATGGAGTCGTCCGCATGACGTGGGATGGCGGACGACTCATCTTTGGATGTGCGCATATAAAGAAAAATGATTGTAATCCCCAATCCAAAGATAAAGATCGGTGCCAGCCATGCGAAGATATTGAACCCCTCCGCCACAGGCACCGCCAAAACACGTTCACCATATTTGTCCGTAAAATAGTCCAGAATTTCGGTTTTGGTTTTTCCGGCGTTCACCATACCGGCAATTTCAATTTCCATCTCCTTATTGCCGTGATCATAAACAGTACCGCTCCAGCAGCAAACGGCCATCAGACTCTGCTCCACATCAATGATGAGCGCACTTTTTTCATCGGCCCAAAGGATACTGACCAAGGTCAGGATAGGGAGAATTCGTTTCATTTCTTTTTCTTGGTACTTTTCCGGCGTTTTTTACGCGGCGGTGCGGCGCGTTTTTTATTGATTAATTCCACTGCTTCTTCCAACGTCAGTTTGTCCGGTTCGGTTCCCCGGGGCAGGGATGCATTCACTTTGCCATCGGTGATGTATGGGCCGTATCGCCCGGATTTAATCACCAATGATTCGCCCGTTTCCGTATGGTCGCCCAAAGTGCGCAATTCCTGGGGGCCGCTGGATTTTTTACTGATCAGTTCCAGGGCTGCATCCAATTCAATGGTCAATGGGGACATGTTAGCGGGGATGCTTCTGTTTTTTCCTTTCCCGGCAGATACATAGGGTCCGAAGCGGCCGTAATCGGCGGTCACATTTTCTCCTGTTTCCGGATGCTGGCCCAAGGTGCGGGGCAGGGCCAAAAGTTTCAAGCCCATTTCAAGATTGACTTCGGCCATATCCGTCCCTTTGGGGATGGCTTTCCGGGTTTTGGTTTCGCCCAGTTGAACATAAGGACCATAGGGGCCGTTTTTGAGCAACACGGTTTCACCTGTTTCAGGATCGGTGCCCAATTCCGTATCTTCACTTAATTCCTGATTAAGGATTTCCAGTGCTTTATCCACGTTTAAATCACCTAAAGCGACTCCGCTGGGTACAGATTTCCGTGTTTCTCCCTGCTGAACAAATGGACCATACTGCCCGACACGGATTTCGATCGGATCGCCTTCATAATCCAATTGGACAGAACAGGCCTTACCGATATCCACTTTTTCTTCCAGCATGGCTTCAAGTCCGGTGAGTCCCTCAGAACCAAAATAAAATTCAGACATGAATGGTGTCGCCTCCAACTCACCGCGGGATATGGCATCGAGTCCATCTTCCATATTAGCGGTGAATTGACTGTCCACGAGGGAAGTAAAATGATTTTCAAGCAGTTGAGTGACCGCAACCCCCAGGAAGGATGGTGTCAATTTTCCCCGGTCGTTGGTGACATAAGTCCTGCGGATAATTGTATCAATGATATTGGCGAAGGTGGAAGGACGGCCGATGCCCTGCGCTTCTAGTTCTTTCACCAGGGAAGCTTCCGTAAATCGTGCCGGCGGTTTAGTGGCATGGTCTTCTGCGGTCAGGGCGTTGCAAGTGAGGGATTGACCTTTGACCAAATCCGGCAGGATGGTTTCTTTATCCTCAGTGACGCCGCTGCGGCGATCGGTACTTTCCACATACGCTGCCATGTATCCCGGGAAAAGAATCACCTTTCCATTCGCCCGGAATTCGGATTTCTGGTTCTCAATAATGACACGAATTTGCTTCACTTTTGCTGATTTCATTTGGGAAGCCAGGGTCCGCTTCAAAATTAAATCATACAGTTTTGCCGCATCCTCATCGATGGCCGCACGGACTCTATCCACCCCGGCAAAAGCCGCCCCGGCCGGGCGGATGGCTTCGTGGGCTTCCTGGGCGTTTTTTACTTTCGTGGCATAAAAATTTGGCTTCTCGGGTAAATATTCTTGCCCAAAGCGGGATACAATTTGATTCCGTGAACCATTAATTCCTTCCGCTGAGAGGTGGGTCGAATCGGTTCTCATGTAGGTAATAAAACCCTGCTCATAAAGGCGCTGAGCGGTACGCATCGTTTTCCGGGCTGAGGAGCGAATCTTGCGGGCCGCTTCCTGTTGCAGTGTGGATGTGGTAAAGGGCGGTTTGGGGTGCGAATTTTTGATTTTTTCTTCTACATCGGAGACAGTCCAGGGCCCATCTTTTAATTCTTTTACCAATTCGTCTGCTTGGGCCTTTGACAAGAGTAGTACATCCTGTTTTTTCAATTGGCCTGTGTTGGGATCAAAATCTTTCCCGGATGCGATGCGTTTCCCGTCCACACGAATGAGGGTTGCTGAGAAGGCCTTGTCCCCGGATTGAAGATTGGCTTTTAAATCATAATACAGCGCAGAATGGAAGGCCTGCCGTAACCGCTCCCGCTCAACAATCATCCGCAGGGCGGCGGACTGAACACGGCCGGCGGACAGGTTTACTTCCACAAACTTCATATTCTTTTTCAGGGTGCTCCACAGAACACGGGAGACTTTATATCCCACCAGGCGGTCAATAATCCGCCTGGCTTGGCGCGCTTCCACCAGATCTGAATCGATCGTACGGGGATGATCCATCCCTTCAGCCACCCCCTCTTTAGTAATTTCCGTAAACTGGACACGGGAAATTTTGGACTCATCCACTTCACTGGCAATGTGGGCGGCAATCGCTTCCCCTTCGCGGTCAGGGTCTGTGGCGATGACAATTTGATCCGTTACCTTTGCCCACGACCTTAATTCTTTCATGAAGGACTTTTTATCCGGGAGGACATCTTCCACGGTGGCAAAGTCGTTGTCCACATCCACACCCAATTCTTTTTTGGGCAGGTCTTTAATGTGGCCCACACAGGCAATGACTTCGTATTCGCCACCCAGGTATTTAGAAATGGTTCTCGCCTTGGAAGGGGACTCAACAATTAATATAGGTTTCGCACTCATTTAATCTTTGATTTTTGGTTTAATTTGTGGGGATTCCATATCCCCACGCGCGTATATGAATGTAAAAGGAATTTTTAAAAAGGCAAAGCGTTGATGTGCTTCACCAGATCATTAATTTCAACTTGGCGCTGATCTCCGGTCTTTAAATTTTTGACTTCGGCGGTACCCTTTTCTAATTCCAGTTCTCCAATAATGACCGCAAATTGTGCGCCGGATTTATTGGCTTCCCGCATCTGGGCTTTCATGGATCGGCGCAGTGGATCAAGGTCTGTATGAATTTTATATTGTCTTAAATCTTCGGCGAGCTTTACAACGGTGGGGCGTACAGCATCACCCAGCCCTACAATATACACCTGTGAATTGGCCGCGTCGGATTTCGATTTTCCCAAGGCCAGGAGGATGCGTTCCATCCCGGCGGCAAAACCGGTCCCCGGTGTGGGCTTACCGCCCAGTGTTTCCACCAGTCCGTCATAACGGCCCCCGCCGCAGATGGCGTCCTGGGCGCCCAGGGCGCCAGAGGTGATTTCAAATGTGGTGCGGGTGTAATAGTCCAAACCGCGGACGAGACGTGGTTCCAATACATATTGAATACCCATTGCATCCAGGAGTGCGCACACTTCTTCGAAATGAACTTTGTCTTCCGCCGTCCATGAATCGCTGACATTCGGCGCGTCTTTCAGGATTTCAATTTCATGAGGGACTTTCGTATCCAGGATGCGCAGGGGATTGTTTTCGAACCGACGCTGACTGGTTTCACTAAGATTATCCAAGTGAGGCTGCAAAAAACCCCGAATGGCTTTGCGGTAATTTACACGGCACTCCGGTGAGCCGATGGAATTAAGCTTCAGGGTTAAGCCTTCCAATCCCAAATTATTAAAAACAGCCAGGGCCACGGCGATCACTTCCGCATCAATTTCCGGGTGTTCGGAGCCAAAAGCTTCAATCCCGAATTGGTGGAACTGGCGGTAGCGCCCTTTTTGGGGGCGTTCCCGGCGGAACAGCGCGTCAATATAATAGAGTTTATTGATCGGGCTTTGGCCGCCCAAGTTATGCTGGATGAAGGACCTTGCCACGGGGGCTGTGAGCTCCGGCTTCAGGGTGAGTCTTTCCCCGCCTTGGTCCGTCCAGCTGTACATTTCTTTGGATACAATATCCGTTTCTTCACCGACACCCCGGGCGAAAAGTTCGGTCCGCTCAAAAGCGGGGGTGCGAATCTCCCTGTAACCGTAGCAGTCCATGGTGTTGCGGATGGCCGCCTCCAGGGCCTGCCAGCGGCGGCACTGGTCCGGGAGAATATCCTGGGTGCCTTTGATGGATCGGATGGATTTCATGAAATATTTATGAAAATTATTGAGGGAAGATTACGAAAGATTTATTTTATTTAAACCATTTTCATAGATTTTGAAAACACTTTTCCGCTTTCATTGGATTGGGCTATGAGCTTATAAAAGTATATCCCCGCAGGTACTTGATGTCCATTTTGATTTTTACCATCCCATTGAACTTTTTGAAACCCAGTTCCCTTATTTCCTTTCACCAATGTTTTGACTTCTTCTCCCAATAAGTCATAAATGGTCAATGTGACATGACCATTTTCCGGAAGTAAGTATTGAATCGTCGTACTGGGATTAAACGGATTGGGATAAGCCGGATGAAGCTTGAATGTTTTGGGGATGTTTTCCACACCTGTTTCATCTTCAGTCTCACCCATACCCTTCAACATCCGCACCAGGCCGGCTGCTTCTGTTTGGGGGTG
>CAYFJU010000090.1:0-9150 GCA_964343505.1 uncultured bacterium | reverse complement strand
GAAAAAATGAATGATTAACTCTAATCATGTCCAAAAAATCTTGACACATAGCGCAAATTGCTAATGTTTTAAGAAATAAACAAAGAGGAGGACCTCCTTCGCTGAAGCTACAATGCCTATGTTTCACTACGGCAGACAGGCGGCGGTCAGGGTCCGCCTACACTTTGTTACGGCAGATAAAACTCTTTATTTACCCTTATAAAAAAAATGCTCCCGGGCCTATTGGTCCGAAAGCATTTTTGCTCTGGAGGAGGCCCGCCTACGTAAACACTACGGCGGGCAAGGACTTTTAATTCACCCAAATAACAAAAAACCCCGCTAACGCGGGGTTTCATTGCTCCGGAGGAGGGACTCGAACCCCCGACCTGGTGGTTAACAGCCACTCGCTCTACCAACTGAGCTACTCCGGAATACGGTTTTTAATCGGGAGTAGTTGCGGATATCTTTTATGCCATTCGCTTCCCGACCGCTGTCGGGACTACTCCGGAATGTGGCGTTTATTTGTAATAAAAGCGCGGCGAATTTATAATCATTAATCCCCCTTCACAAAACATTTACATTTCTTTTTCTGCTTTTAAATTATACCCCTCTACAAACTGCCCATGATCCAGATGAGACTGGTTTAAATAAACTACACCATCCTCATCATGTGGTTCACCAAAAGTAGAATGAGCAGATTTTAATCCACCCAGCCACCAGCGGGAATCTTGGATATAAACAAGGTCCCCGGGATTGGCTTTCATGACAGCCATGTCATTTTTTGAGAACCGAATCACATCTGTATCTATATCATCCCTTTTCCAGTGCACATGGGCAAAGCCGCCTTTCTCTTCATTCACAGATGATCCTTTGAACATGGCCTTTAGTTTATGGACATCAAAAACGGTTAAGCCATTTAACTTTTCTTTCGATTCTGGTTTTGTAAACAAAGCCACTATAACACCCACGCAGGTACAGACGACAATATTATATAAAGCGCCGATATAAGAATACCCTCTGCCTGGCCGGAGTTCAATTCCGTGGGAAAATGGACTGACCAATTCCGGATAAAACTGCCCTAAAATCATCAGAAATGCACCCACAATAAATGTGGCAATTACCGCCTGAGTTGTAAATCGCTTCCAGAATATTCCTAAAAATACGCCGACCACCAACGGCGGGGTAAAGGTGGAATGGAACCATCCATGGGCTTCATAGATCGAATCGAATGAATTAAAGAACGGAACCAAAATAACAGCAATAACTTTCACAGCTATTGATGTCCACCGGGCTATTTTTAATTGCTGTTTTTCAGATTTTACCTTTTTGGCCAAAGGACGGTAAATATCATTCACAATAATGGCTGATGACGCGTTCACCAGCGTATCGGCGGTGGACATTAGCGCTGCACACAGCGCAGCGATGATGAAGCCGAAAACACCAGGGCTGGATACAATATTGGTCACCTCGACAAATACTTCATTGGCGGCCAAATCAGGGGGAAATACACCGGGCACTGCATTTGAAATAGCCCGTCCGATCCAGCCGGCATTGGAAACGACAATAGCGGAGATCGGCAATACCAACAGCACATTAAAAGCCGCCGCTTTACGCCCTTCATGGACGCTTTTGGCCGCCATAAAGCGCATGATCAGTCCTTGATTCAGGAATAGAAAACCAACTGATCCGGCAATTCCATCCTGCCAGAAGATGCCCACGAAATTGAAATCAGGCGGATGATTAAAATGCGCCAATGGTAGCTTCTCCTCCGGTGATAAATTCATCCAAAATGCTTTTAATCCTGAAAGTGCCGTGTGATCTCCCAAATATTGGATCCCCAAAAAGAAAAGTAGCAGCCCTGCGAAAATGAGAATAAATCCTTGGAATAAATCGGTGAATATGACGGATGTCTGTCCGCCAATATGCATATAGATTGTTGTTGCGATAGCGATGAGGACCACGGTCAGCATTAGGGGAATACCGTAGATCCGGTACAGGGCTGTTGCTAGGGTTAAAAATTGGATAGCGATGTAACCGATCATATACATTAGCGTCATCATTGTTGCCAAATAGCGGGCCGTGCGATTGAAGCGGCGTTCAAAATATTCCGGGATGGACCGCACCTTCGTGTAATAAATAATGGGAAGCCAACCGAACATGAACAAGGGCATAAAAAACCAATCATTCATGTAGGTCATCGTTGAAGACAACCCATATTGGTAGGCCTTGGTGGAATATTTTACGAAACTGTGTGAGCCCACACCAGTTGCTACGATCGAAATCGTGATCAGCCACCAAGCGAAACGACGACCACCAAAAAAATAGTCAGAAGTGGTTTTACTGTATTTCCCGAAATAGGCGCCAAAACCCATCACCAAGGCAAAATAAGCCAGGATGACAAAGCGATCCAGGGTTGAACCGACTGCAATATCCATCACTGACTACCGATCGCTAAAAAAATAAAAAGGGCATGAATACCCGCATAAAACACAAATCCATATAAAAGGATCCAAAACCATTTTTTATGTCGGGAGAAAGAAAGACGGAGTGCACTTTTCTTTACGATCAGCCACATTCCCAAGACAAAAGCAATACCACCGACGCCATATAAATAAAGGAATGGCAGCCAGGTTTGAGCAAAATCCATATTACTTTTTTAGTTTATCGAATTCAGTTTTCAGTTTATCATAAGTCTCAAGGAGACCATCCACCATCACTTTTGTGTGGCCCACAACGGGCATGAAATTAGTATCGCCAACCCATCTGGGCACGATATGAAAATGGATGTGGTCCGCAATGCCCGCGCCGCCGGATACACCGATATTGGCGCCAAAGTTGAAGCCTTGAGCATTCATCGTTTTTCTAAAAATTCCCATGGATGCGTCTGCCAATTCCATGATTTCGCCCATACATTCTTTAGCCAATGATTCGGTTGTTTCAACGTGCTCATAGGGACAGAGCATTAAATGGCCATTGTTATATGGATATAAATTCATTAGAATGAATGATTGTTCTCCACGATGAAGTACGAGGTTTTCCCGATCATCATCTTCTTCTGCCTTTATACAAAAGATACATCCTTCATCATTTTCTTTTTTGGTACGAATGTAATCCATCCGCCAGGGAGCCCAAAGTTTATCCATAGGAGATGGAAAATGGAAAATGTATGGTGGAAAATGTATGATGTAGGAAAGGGGTCATAAAACTACCGTACTTGTCATCCTGAACCCTGAGTGCCAGCCTGCTCCCGACTTTCAGGAGGGCTGGCAGGTATCGAAGGGGAAGGATCTCAAGTATTTGTTTTTCGACTATCATTTGTTTGAGATTTTTATCTGCCGGAGAGTAACGAAGGCACGACTTCATTCGCTTGGCTCTTTCAGAATGACAGTCTCGTTTGTAATGTTATCATAATAGATACAACCCAACATCCTTATTGTCATATTGAGCCCCGCGTCATGCGGGGAGAAATATCTCAAGCATTCGTTTTATGGTTTGCATCTGCTTGAGATCCTTCGCCCCAATGGGCTTCAGGATGACAGTGTTGTTTGTATTGGTGTTGAAATAACTCATCCCTGTTCAATCCTTATCCTTCCTCTTGGGCGGCTTTCGCTTCTGATGTGACTTTGGCTTCCATATCCCGGGGGACTTCTTCATAATGACTGAATTCTTCTGAATGAATCCCGCGGCCGCCGGTCAAAGACCGCAGGGTTGTGGAATAATGGTACAATTCAGCCTGGGGTACTTGCGCCTTAATCCGCTGAAAAGCGCCTTCAGTATCCATGCCCATGATTTTCCCGCGCCGGCTGGATATATCGCCCATCACATCACCCATATAATCTTCCGGCACTTTAATATCCACATCCAATACCGGTTCCAGCAGGCAGGGCTGGGCGGCCATAAATGCTTCTCTAAAGGCTTGTTTCCCAGCCATCTGGAAAGCAATGTCCTTTGAGTCAACGGGATGCTGTTTACCATCATAAAAATCGACTTTTAAATCCACCACGCGGTAACCGGCCAATATTCCTTCCGCACTGGCGGCATTTACACCTTTATGTACGGAAGGGACAAAAACACGATCAACATTTTGCCCCACCAAAGATTCGGTAAACTCCAGACCTTCCCCTCGGGATTTGGGCTCAACCCGCATCCACACTTCTGCAAATTGTCCGGCACCGCCACTCTGTTTTTTATGGCGGTATCTTGAGGATCCGGTACTGCGAATTGTTTCACGATAGGGGATGCGTGGTTTGAATGTTTCTACATCAACATTGAACCGGCGTTTCAGGCGGTCAATGGACACCTGAAGATGTAACTCGCCCTGCCCCGAAAGGACAGTTTGGCGAAGTTCAGAATCCACATTATAAACAAAGGTTGAATCTTCCTCGTGAATTGTGGCCAATCCGGTGGCAATTTTTTCCTCATCGCCCTTGGCTTTCGAACGGACGCCGAGATGAATATTGGAGTTGGGCAGCTTCACTGAAGGTAATTTCACTTTATTATGCAGGCCGGTTAAGGTATTTCCCGTGTGGGTATCCTTGAGTTTCACAACTGAACCGATGTCCCCTGCATTCAATTTGGTCACAGCTGTTCTGGTTTTACCATTCATTAAAAACATTTGTCCGAAACGTTCTGAATTCCCACGGGAGGTATTGTACAGATCCATCCCTGGTGAAATTGAACCGGAATACACGCGGAAAAAAGAAAGCTCACCAACGTGAGCTTCGCTAATTGTTTTAAATACATGGACGACAGGATTATTTCCATCCAAAGCGACATACACTTCTTCTCCAGAGTTGGCATCCTCCGCTTTAATCTTGGCGCGATCCACAGGCGAGGACCCATACTTAGCAATAAAATCCATAACACGGGCGACCCCAATATTTTTTGTTGCAGCGGTACAAAATAATGGAATAAACACTTGATCCTGAATTGCCTGATGAAGTCCCTCTCTCATTTCTTCCTCAGATAAGTTGCCCTGTTCGAAAAATTTTTCTAATAAAGAATCGTCAGATTCGGCCACATACTCAATCAACTCCTGGTGGAGTTCTTTTACGCGATCTTTCCATTCCTCCGGTAAATCTTCTTCCGTGTATCTACCACTCCCATCGGTCCTGTATGTAATCAATTCACTGCGCAATACATCAATGATTTGATTAAAGCCCGGCCCGGCGTTCACCGGCAATTGCATCGGAAACACATTACTGCCAAAGTGCTCCTTAGCCTGCTGCAGAATTTGGTCAAATTTGGAGTGTTCCCGATCCAGGCCATTGACCACAATCATTTTCGGCAGGCCATAATTATTGGCATAATTCCAAACCTGTTCCGTCCCCACTTCAACCCCATTCACGGCATGGATTACAACCACCGCCATGTCAACAACAGCCAAGGATGAGATTGTTTCACCGATAAAATCGAGATATCCGGGCGTATCAATTACATTAAATTTTGTCCCTGACCATTCCACATGAAGGGGTGAGGAATGAATTGAAATTTGGCGTTGGTGTTCATCATGGTGGTAATCCGAAACAGTGGATCCTGCTTCTATAGATCCGATACGGTTAATTTCACCGCCTTTGGACAACATGGATTCGGACAGCATTGTTTTCCCGGAGGCGCCGTGCCCTACAATGGCGAAATTGCGAATATCTTTTGCGGCATAGTCTTTCATGTTAAAACCCCTTCAAGATTTTTATTCAAAATTCGGTGTTTCTCTACCTCGGACAAAGGATGGAGGGCCTAAGTGTACTGACGAGGGGGGTTTTATTTCAAGGACTTTAAGTGGTGGATGGGTAGAAAATATCCTCTTGAATATCTTTTATATATGCGCGCAGCACCGGGG
Source organism: uncultured bacterium (assembly GCA_964343505.1). Classification (GTDB taxonomy): domain Bacteria; phylum Fidelibacterota; class Marinisomatia; order Marinisomatales; family TCS55; genus TCS55. The sequence continues at coordinate 3,332 of CAYFJU010000090.1, read as the reverse complement.
GGACAAAAACATTACTTAGATCAAGTTGACCAAATTCTCTCCCTAAGACGCCTAAGCGCTGGTCGATTGGTTTTATTTTGTTAATGACAATGTAAGCCTCTTCATTCACCGAACACATACCACCATGGAAGTCCCCTCTGCCCTGGACGATATTAATGTCCAGTTTTTCCGCCAGTTCTTCAAAAAGGGCCAGCAGCTTTTCCGGCTTCATTTTCGCCATATTTTATAAAAGATCGTTCCGCTTTTTCTTTTCAAGATAATGAACCAGGGCCTTCACATCTTCTACCTTTTCCCGCGGGACGACCAGGGTGGCATCTTTCGTGTTCACGACGACCAGGTTGTCGGCGCCGATAACAGCTGTAAAATGACTATTGGATTGGATCAGGTTATTCTGCCCTTGGATTACAACACCTTCACCGCGGATGACATTTTTATCTTTCGTTTTGGGCGAAACATCGTACACAGCGTCCCAGGAACCCACATCATTCCATTGAAATTCCGCTTTCACCACATAAATATCATTGGATTTTTCCATCAATCCGTAGTCAACGGATTTGGGCTCAATGTGGTTCCACAGGCGGGTGAAGTCCTGTTTTTTAGCGATCCGTTTTTCGATTTTTCCTAACTGTTCACTGAGGTCCGGCATGTGTTTTTCAATTTTTTCGAAAAAGGTGGATACTTTCCAGACAAACATACCGCCATTCCATAGAAAGTCGCCGCTTTTTATAAAGCGCTCGGCCAAGGCCTGGTGGGGCTTCTCCGCAAATGTTTTGACCTTAAACCCGTTTAAATGATCTTCGGGACTATTGTGATCATACTGGATATAGCCATAACCGGTGGATGGAAAAGTAGGCTCAATTCCGATGGCTACTAAGGAACCATTTTTATTAGCCAATTGGATTGCAGACCGCACTGTCTTGGCAAATTTTTGATATCCCACAATTAAATGATCAGCCGGGAATACACCCATGACCGAATCTTTTCGCAGTTTTTTGATGTGCAGGGCCGCCAAACCAATGGCCGGGGCCGTGTTTTTTCCGCTGGGCTCCACAATAATATTTTTAGGCGTGATCCCCCTGATCATTTTGCGGATTTTCGGCGCTAAATCCTTACCGGCTACTATAAAAACATCTTCCACATTTTTCATCTTTTTCAGACGGTCCACCGTCATTTGCAGCATGGACTCGTTGCCCACAATATTGAGGAGTTGTTTTGGATTTTCTTTTCGGCTGGACGGCCAAAATCGGGTACCGCGGCCACCGGCCATAATTACGCAATACATCTATTGATTCTCTCCTAACCTAAGGAAACCCACATCTATATCCCAGTTGGCGCGTACATCAAACGTATCGGGATGAATAAAAAACCATTCACTGGGTTGGAATGGATAAACTGACCCATAGGAATATTGTCCATCCCTATCCCGGTCATCGATAATCATCAAGCGATATGGTCCTTCTGGTATGTTCTTAAAGTGGAATTGAGCGGCGGAATTTACGGCAGAATGAAAAATTTCGGGCGCTTTTTTCACGGACCGCAGTTCCAGTAACGGTGTGACACCATCCTTTTCAACGGTACCACTCAATCCCCCATAGCCTAATTTTTTCCCGGATTTTATACTCACATGGGTGATGGAATCCTTAAGTGACTTACCCTCAATCGGCGTCATCCGGTCAGCAAACAGCATCAATTTATATTGCGTTTTTTCCTGCCAGCCGTCGGGAGGAGAAAAAGCAATTTCTGTCGGGTTCACCCAATTCACTTTTGTCACGACCGTGTCTGTATCGGCCACCATAAAAAAGGCGCTGTCAGAGACAGATGTGATCGGTTTTGAAAAAACGATCGGCACTTTCGGACCGCCATCTTCTTCCCCCCGGACGGTTACAGCACTTTCAGGCTGAGTGCGTTTGATATGGGTCGTGTCTGATTTGGCGGGAATGCGGACATTGATTTTTGCATCGGTGAGCAATGTATCTTTCCCTGATAAAACAGAATTTAATTTCAATTCTGCTTTACCCGCTGATAAGGTGTCCGGTGAAATGAGGAGAAACCGTTTTTGATCCTGTGCATCTATGTAATAGTCAGGCGCATGGACATGTTGTTCAGCATCAATAATGGTTAATCCGTCTAAAGTGATACCATCTTCCAACTTCTGGTTAAAATGGACCCAACCCCAGTGTTTCCCCTTAATTTCTGTGTGGGTCATTTTCAACGGCGGTGTTTCCCGGTCTGGGCGCAGGGGAATCCCACTGATGGATTGCCCTGCATCCAGGGAATAAGTTTTTTTGGGACTGACCCCATAAGCCATCCGCTGGGGGACGAGGGCCGCCCCGGCAGCGCTCCGTTCAATGCCCATGAGTACAAATTCCCCCGGGGCGAGATAATTGAAATTGAAGTTCCCTTCATCATCCGCTTCGGATACGTAGAGCGGTTCTTGGAAAAAGACCGAATCCTCAAAACCCTGTTCCAATTTCCATAGATGGGCAGCATAGGATTCTTCCCCATGGATCTGCCCGGAGATATGTCCTTCATCAATGACCCCGCCTGTACTGTAAGCCACCTGGATGGATTGGGCCAGCGCCACCCCACGCTCATCCTTCAGGTTACGGTTTATGGTAATGACGTAAGTTTGATCTGTCAATAAATCTGTGGGAAAATCCAAGATGATTTCATCATCCCCGTATTCAGGTTCGATAGGTGTATCCAATCGGGGTGAAATCTTCACCGCATTCTTGAGAGATTTTTCATCAATATATTCGGAGAAATGCAACGTAATCCGGCCGCCCTCAAAGTGAAGGCTGCCCGCTTTCGGAAGGGCGGAAACAAAGGCCGGCGGTGTTTCATCCTCCGGGCCGCCGCTAGGTGCGGAAACGGCTGCACAGCCGTAAACACCTAACAGGAACAACAAATTACCAATTTTCAACATTAGTGTTATTTGATCTATTCTTAATTTGTTATTTCAAAAACATGACTTTGGATAATTCCCTTTGAATTATACCATCGTCACCCATAGCTGCAACAGATATCAAATAGATACCCGTCGCAACAATTTGGCCTTCATTACTTTTACCGTTCCATACATAATGGTGCGTCCCGGTTGGTTTTTCCATTTCCACACGCTTGATTTCTTTTCCCGCCAAATCAAATATTCTCAGTGAAATTTGGCTTCGAGTCGGTATGGCAAAGCGGATCGTTGTGCTGGGATTAAACGGATTGGGATAAGCGGGATAAAGCTTGAATGTCTTGGGGATGTTTTCGACACCTGGTTCATCTTCAATCTCACCCATACCCTTCAACATCCGCACCAGGCCGGCTGCTTCTGTTTGGGGGTG
>CAYFJU010000089.1:0-9260 GCA_964343505.1 uncultured bacterium | reverse complement strand
CTTCCACTTAAACAAAATTACTCAATCAATGAGAAGTTAAACATACGATGACAATAATGGAAGTTGTGGGGTTAGGGGTGAGTTGAATACAAATACTTTATACACCCCCTCACTCCGTGAGGCCCCTCTGTAGAGGGGATTTTATGAATTGGAATCCCCTCATGTTTACCCGACCATAGCGATAACGTAGGCGGGAGACGGGGTGTGGCAAACAACCCCGCATTCTGGGGTATTCAGGAAACATTTTTTTGGGGAATCCCACTCTTTATTCATTGACCTGAGTTGACTTTCCCTGTTAAACTGTTTCCATGGGGCACACATTCCAGACCGACACTCTTTATTTGATTATTAATTATTTAAACAATTCCCTGAAATCAAAACGAATGAATAGACAATGAAAACCACCGTCCAATACGGCGGCGGTTGGCGGGCCATTGGGTATTCTCTCCGGATGGGCCGGCGGGTGGGTTACCGCAAGCTGTGGAAAGCCCTTTCGTCAAAGAATGTCTGCAAAACCTGCGCCCTGGGGATGGGTGGTCAGCAGGGCGGTATGCGGAACGAGCAAGGCCACTGGCCGGAAGTGTGCAAAAAATCCATCCAGGCCATAGCTGCCGATATGCAGGGCGCTATCCCACCGGATTTCTTTCAAAAATATTCCATTGAACAACTCCGGCAATTCTCCTCCCAGGAACTGGAGCACGCGGGGCGCCTCACCAATCCCCTTGTTTTAGAAAAAGGTACCGGCTATTATAAAACTTTAGATTGGAGGACCGCACTAGACCGTGTCGGGAAAAAGTTAAAATACACTGATTCACAGCGTGCCTTTTTTTACTTGAGCGGACGCTCATCCAATGAAGCCGGCTTTCTGCTCCAACTCTTTGCCCGTGTTTTCGGCACGAACCATATAAATAATTGTTCCTATTACTGCCACCAGGCCAGCGGCGTAGGGCTTACCGGTTCCATCGGTACGGGAACAGCGACCATTGAATTGGAAGACCTGGATCATTGTGATGTATTCTTTCTCATCGGCGCCAATCCCAGTTCCAATCATCCCCGGTTACTCACGAAATTAAAAAATATCCGCCGGCGCGGCGGAAAGGTGATTGTGATCAATCCTGTGGTGGAAAAAGGATTGGTTGAATTCCGTATACCTTCCGATCCCAGGAGTTTGCTCTTCGGCTCAAAGATTGCTTCTGAGTATGTAAAAGTGAGACCGGGCGGGGATCTGGCTTTGCTCAGCGGATTGGCTAAGTTAGTTCTTGAGCAAGGTGCAGCCGATTTCACTTTTATTGATTCTGCCACGGAAGGGTTTGAAGATTTTAAAGTGGAGATTCAAAACCTGAGCTGGGCTGATATTGAATTGGGCTCTGGCTTGTCTCAGAAAGAAATTGAACCCATCGGACGCCATTATATTGCGGCAAAGAACGTGGTTTTCGGCTGGTGCATGGGTATCACCCACCACACCCACGGAGTAGCCACCGTCCAGCATATTGTGAACCTGGCCTTGTTGCGGGGTATGGTAGGCCGGAAGCATGCCGGGCTTTTACCGATCCGCGGCCATTCTAACGTTCAGGGGATGGGCTCAATGGCGGTGACACCCGCATTAAAAGCGGCGGTATTTAAACGCCTCACCGCCGAAGGCGTTACGATCCCATCCACGAAAGGTTACGATACCATGGCCTGCATCCAGGCTGCTTATAAAAAAGAAATGGATTTCGGTTTTTGTCTCGGCGGCAATTTATACGGCTCCAACCCCAACTCAGCGGTGGCCACACAAGCTTTTTCAAATATTGATACAGTCGTATATTTGAGTACGGCTTTAAACACAGGTCACGCCTGGGGCACCGGCAAGGAGACCATTATCCTTCCCGTCTTGGCGCGGGATGAAGAAAAGCAAAGCACGACCCAAGAATCCATGTTCAACTTTGTCCGTCTAAGTGAAGGAGGCATCTACCGCCATAAAAACATGAAATCTGAAGTGGAAGTGATCGCCGGTGTGGCCCGACGGGTTGTCGGAAAGAATGACCATTTTGACTGGGAGGCCCTTGAGAATCACAATAACATCCGCCAATTCATTGGACGCATCATACCGGGATTTGATTCCATTGGCCCTATGGGTGAAACGAAAAAGGAGTTCCACATCCCCGAGCGGATTCTCCACGAGCCATCCTTTCCCAGCGCATCCGGTAAAGCCAAATTTATTTACCATCCCATACCCAATCTAAAGCGGTTGAAAGATAATGAATTTCACTTACTGAGTGTCCGCTCAGAAGGACAGTTCAACACTGTCGTGTATGAAGAAGAAGATATTTACCGCGGGCAGGAACGGCGCGATGTGGTGCTGATGAATCAGGAAGATATGATCCGCAAAGGACTGATGGAAGATGACCGCGTGGTGGTGAAAAGTGAAACGGGGCAGCTGAGCGATCTCCTGGTGAGGCCCTTTGATATTAAAAGTGGTACAGTACTCATGTATTACCCGGAGGTCAATACCATCATCAGCCAAAAGGTTGATCCTTTTTCAAAGACGCCGGGGTTTAAGGCCACGATTGTGACGATTGAATAGTTTTAAGATAATGGGTTGCCGGCGGCTGGCTTCTCCTTTAAACGCGCACAGGAGGAGACGTCCTGTACAGAATTTGGTTTGAAATCATCATATAAATCCTACTGTCATTGCGAGGAGTTTACGACGAAGCAATCTCATCTACATGTCCGAAAGATTGCTTCGCTCCACTTCCATTCGCTCACAATGACACCAATGTAAGCGTAAATGGAATGCGCTTCCACAACCCATCTATTGACATTCTTGGATTTGAGGTTTAGATTGAAGTAACGAATTGTATCATTAATTATCGGAGGAACCATGCGATTTAAGAATTCAACCCTTTTCATCTTAACCTTGATTATATGGGGTTGCCAACCGACCCGGCCGGCCGGCAGACAAGGCGGTACCTCCCAGCCCACACCGGAGGTAACAAAAGCCGAAGCTCCGTTGCCGCTTGACCCGGCGGTAACGATGGGTCGCCTGGACAACGGCCTGACCTACTATATCCGCGAAAACAGTGAACCGAAAGAACGTATGGAGTTGCGCCTTGTCGTTAATACGGGCTCCATCCTGGAAGATGAAAACCAGCAGGGCCTGGCCCATTTTGTGGAGCACATGGCTTTTAACGGTACCGAAAAATTTGAAAAACAGGAATTAGTGGACTACCTGGAATCCATCGGTTCAGAGTTCGGGCCGGACCTGAACGCCTACACCAGTTTCGATGAAACGGTGTATATGCTGAAAGTGCCCACCGATAATGATACAATCGTCCAAAAGGCCTTTTCCATTCTGGATGAATGGGCCCACGCTGTTTCATTCGACGCGGAAGAAATTGATAAGGAACGGGGCGTTGTGGTGGAAGAATGGCGGATCGGCCGGGGCGCCGAGGCCCGCATGCGCGACAAACAATTTCCTGTTTTATTCCAAGGCTCTCAATATGCCGAACGATTACCCATTGGTAAAAAAGAAATTCTTGAAACAGCCGACTATGAAACCATCAAACAATTTTACAAAGATTGGTATCGCCCGGACCTGATGGCCGTGATTGCCGTCGGTGACTTTGATAAAAGCGAAATTGAATCTTTAATCAAAACCCAATTCAGCCAGCTTAAAAATCCGGCAAATTCCAGATCGCGTAAAACTTTTGCGGTACCGGACCATACCGAACCCCTAGTGACAATTGCCTCGGACCCGGAAGCCATGTTTTCTATGGTGCAGGTTTACAATAAACACCCTTTGAGAAGTTTCAAAACTGAGACCGATTACCGCTCCTCCATTATTGAATCTCTTTACGAAGGTATGATCAATTTCCGCTTACAGGAACTTACCCAGAAAGCAGATCCGCCTTTCCTGATGGGTTTTTCCGCCATGTCTAATTTGGTGCGCACCAAAGATGCGTTTATGGTGGCCGCCATTGTAAAAAACAATGAAATTGAACGGGGACTGGAGACTCTGCTGGTGGAATCGGAACGAGTTTCCAAATACGGTTTTACTGAGTCAGAACTGGCGCGCCAGAAAATGGCTCTCATGCGGAAATATGAGAAAATGTTAAATGAGAAGGATAAAACATCGTCCAAAGCATTTACCGGTGAATACATTAATCATTTTCTGAGTGGCATTCCGGCCCCGGGGATCGAAACCGAATTTGAATTGCAAAAACGCTTTCTACCGACAATTACTCTGGATGAGATCAACCGGTTGGGTGATCAATACCTGACCGAAGAGAACCGCGTCATTTTAGCCAAACACCCGGAAAAAGCGGGTATTAAATCCCCGAAAGAAGAGACACTCTTATCCTTATTTGATCAGGTGGAATCCATGGCAATTGCGGCCTACGAAGATGACGCCACCGACCTGCCCCTTTTGGGAACGGCGCCGACGTCCGGGGAAATCATTGAGGAAAATTTTGACGAAAAATTGAACCTGACCCATTGGAAATTATCTAACGGTGTTGAGGTGTATATTAAACCGACTGACTTTAAAAATGATGAAATCACCTTCACTGCTTACAGTCCCGGCGGTCATTCGCTCATTGATGACCAAAACATTTTAAGCGGTACTTTTGCTTCGGGGATCATCAACCAGGGCGGCTTAGGATCCTTCAACAAAATTGCCCTGTCCAAAAAATTGATGGGCAAAATTGTGAAGGTTGCTCCTTATATATCTTCTAACGAGGAGGGCCTGAAGGGGAGCTGCGCACCGCAGGACCTTGAAACACTTTTTCAATTGATTCACCTGACCGTCACGGAACCGCGGAAAGATTCTACCGCTTACCTGGCGTGGAAAAATCAGATGACAGTTTTTCTCTCCAATTTCGGAGCCGTTCCGGCAGCCGTATTTCAGGATACCCTGAATGTGACCTTGGGAGATTATCATCCTCGCTCTAAACCATTAACCGTAAAACGCCTGGATGAGGTGGACCTGAATCGGGCCGAAAATTTCTACCGGGAGCGTTTTGCAGATGCGAGTGATTTCACCTTCTTTTTTGTGGGCAACGTAGATTTGAATACGATGAAACCCTTTGTGGAGCAGTATCTCACCAGCCTGCCGGCCATCAACCGGGAAGAATCCTGGGCCGATACGGGGAAACGGTATCCAAACCGCAAAATCCATAAAAAGGTGTTCAGGGGCCAGGAGCCCCAAAGTCAGACTTCCATGGTATTCACGGGCCCCATGGAATGGAACCTCAAAAACAGGCATCGGCTGCGTTCCATGGCCCAGGCCTTTGAAATTAAACTGCGGGAAGTGCTACGGGAAGAATTGGGCGGTACCTACGGCGTGGGCGTAAACATAAGTTTGACCGATAAACCGATTGAACGATATAAATTAACCATATCATTTGGCAGTGATCCCAAACGAACGGAAGAACTCAGTCAGGTAGTGGGCTCCCAGATCGACAGCTTGAAAATCCTGGGCCTTCCAGCGGATTACCTACAAAAGGTCAAGGAAATGCAACGGCGATCCAGGGAAACGGGCTTAAGAGAAAACAGCTTTTGGGTGAGCCGACTGAAATCCTACCATAGCGACGGTTATTCCTTTGAAAAAATATTGGATTACACTCAATTAATTGACGCGCTCACTTTGGCGGATATCCAAAGCGCTGCCCAAGATGTATTTGAGACAGAATCACAGATTACAGTATCACTGTATCCGGAGTCCTTTAAAAAATAACTCCAAAATCAAATTTCATTTTAGTAAATAGGTCCCGACAAATGTTGGGACCTATTTTTTCTTCTACAGGGCGTGATGTCCTGGGCTATATTTTTTTAACCAACAAAAACATTCATATCATGGTGAATGGTGCCGCATGGGTAGAAACGTGAAGCCATGCCTTTGCATTACTTAAGCAGGAAAAATTTCAAACATAAGCTTTACGATTCGCATCTGCGTGAGATCCCTGCTTCCACTGCAGCTACCTGCCCGTCTTTGGCATTCAAGCAGGCGGCGGATAAAAATCTCAAGTGGATGTTTTGCGATCACAGTCTGTTCAAAATACTTTGCCTTTGGCTCATTATGACAATTTTTTACTAATATGTATTGCATAGTACCTTCTTTTATATATAATATTGCATTACACTATAGCAGCCAATAATGAAAATTGAAAACACAACAGCTCAAATGCGTAAGGGCATCCTGGAGTATTGCATCCTCTCCATTTTAAAACATGGAGAGGCCTACCCCTCCGATATTCTTGCGCGGTTGAAGAAAGCCAACCTCATCGTGGTGGAGGGGACCCTCTATCCCCTCCTCACGCGATTAAAAAATGCGGCCCTCCTCACTTACCGGTGGGAAGAATCTAAATCGGGGCCGCCGCGAAAATACTACGCCCTGACTGCCGTGGGGGAATCCTTCTTAAATGATCTTGACGCAGCCTGGAAGAACTTGGTCAAGGCGGTAAAACAAACCACAAAGAAATCATAATCTTATGAAAAAGACACAAACGATCAATCTCGGCGGTATCATATTTCACATTGAATTAGATGCCTACGATCAGCTCAGCGCTTATCTTGATTCAGTGAAACAAAAGTTTGCGGATACGGATGGGCAGGATGAAATCATCGCCGACATTGAAGCACGAATCGCCGAGATTCTTAACGAAAAGAAGATCAAAATCATTACCCATAAAAACGTAGATGATGTTATTGCCATTATGGGCAAACCGGAACAATACGGTGATAAAGATGCCGAACCGGAAACACAAGAAACACCAAACTCTAAGGCTGGACCCAAGCGGATCTACCGCCACCCCGATGATAAAATATTGGGCGGTGTCTGCGGCGGCCTCGGCGCATTGGTTGGTTTAGATCCGGTTATATTCCGAATTCTCTTTTTGGTCACCGCTTTCTTCGGTGGATTTGGCCTGTTGATCTACTTGGTAATGTGGGCCATCGTACCCATGGCCCAATCCACTTCTGACCGATTAAAAATGGAAGGAAAGCCTGTTACGACCGATACCATTGGTAAAGCGGTTGCGGTACAATCTGAAAAATCTGCCGAATCAAAAAAAAACGGTAATATTCTAAAAAAATTCTTCACGGCCATCGGCGCGGTCTTTGAAGCGTTTTTACACCTTTTTAAAAAATTATTTACAGCCCTCGGATTCATTTTAAGGCCCTTGTTTGGCATCCTCTTTCTCATGCTAGGCCTTGGCTTGACCCTCTGGGGAGCTTTCATTGTATTCGGTGTTGAGGGTATGCTTAATTTTATTGATTCTTCCTTCTCTTACATTTTGGATGCTTCTTTTGAATCACTGCCCATCAGTGAATATTTTATTTATGGCGCTCTTGTTCTCTTTTTAGTCATTCCCATTTTTCAGCTCATCTACTTCGGTCTCCGCCTTCTCTTTCGCTTAGGGAATCAGCCTGGTTTTCTAAAAGGGCTGCTAACCAGTGTCTGGATATTGAGTTTCATCTCGCTTATCATTTTCGGTGTCTATACAGCCACCCGATACTCCGCCGACGGTTTTTCCCGGCGGGATGTGCCCTTAAGCAAGATTACTGCCGATACGGTCAAGGTCTCCATTTGGGAGAATGACTTTTTTCTGTGGGATGATCGTCGTTCCCACACCGTGAAAATGGATGAAGATGATATGCTTGTAGCCGATGTGGATCTGGATATCAAGCGATCGAACGATGATCGTTTTCACCTTATCATTCATAAAGAGGCAAATGCAAGTTCCTCTAGACAGGCCCGTGAAGATTCAGATGCAATTGGTTATAATTTTCTCCCCTCTGCAGATGAATTGCTCCTGAAGAATTATTTAAAGGTTGATGACGACTTTTCCTATGCCTTCCAGGAAGTGGATCTGACCCTGCTGGTGCCGGAAGGGCGATCGGTTTATTTGGATGAGTCCTTGAAGTATACTCTGGATGATGTATCCAATGTCCAGAATATGTGGGACAGACACATGGTGGGCCACACTTGGGAAATGAAAAAAGAAGGGCTCACCTGCACCGATTGTGACTGAAGGGGCAATAAGTAACAGACAATTGTTTTAGTGGGTTAATTAACAAATATTTAGCAAAAATGAAAATGCACAATTTTTTAAAAGAATTCGTCATTAATCCAATGGAAACCGGTACGCTCATGCCTTCCGGTCCGAAGTTGTGCCGTCTGCTGTCATGGACCGCTGGTGTCAGGGGAGCAGATACTATTCTTCAATTCGGAACGGGGACCGGGGTGGTGACCAAAGAAATCCTCAGGCATAAATCTGAAACAGCCCGCCTAATCGGGATTGAGATCAACAACAAATTCGCTTCACTAACCCGTAAGCGTTACCCACAGGTGGATATTATCAACGAGAGTGTGGCCCAGGCCAAGGAAATCCTGGCTAAACGGGGCCTGGATGGTTGCGATTGTATTGTCAGCACCCTGCCTTGGTCGGCTTTTCCGGAGACCTTACAGGATGAACTCCTCGATGCAACTGTCGAGGTGCTGCGGCCAGGCGGCTCTTTCGTGACCTATGTTTATTTGAGCAGTCTTCCGTTCCGTGCCGCAAAACGTTTGAAGGCCAAGTTGAATAAACGTTTCGACTCAGTTGGCAAAACGTCTATTGTCTGGTCTAATTTCCCTCCGGCGTTGGTTTACGTCGCAATGAATAAGTGAGCTAGCCATCCACGTGCTTTTTTAGCCAACCCATTGGTCGAGATTACCATTACTTTTCAACCTTACCCCCCGATGAATCGGGGTGCCTGCCCGGCCAATTTACGGGAACCATCGTAAGGATATTTGATTATCTGCAAAATAAGGAACAAAAAAATGCGCCAAAAATCAAAACTCATATTATTTACGCTTTTAATACTTCAATCGATATCAGCACAAGTTGATAAAACATCAACATTATTTGCTGAATTAAAAGTACTTGATAGTTTACTTTTCGAGGAGGGCTTCAACAATTGCAATTTAACAATCGTGGATAGTCTCGTATCTAATGATTTTGAATTCTATCACGATCAAAACGGAACGCAAGACAAGCCATTGTTTTTAAAAGGGTTTAAAGAAAGTCTTTGTTCGACTCCAGATAGGAAGCCGGTCCGAAAATTAGTTGATGGCAGTCTAAATGTTTTTCCACTTTATAATGAAGGACACCTTTATGGGGCGATTCAAAATGGAGTGCATGAATTCTATATTAAAGAACCCAATCGGGATCTATATAAAACAAACGCTATGTGTCAAGATTTTTTGGACATGATTAGAGTTAATCATTCATTTTTTC
>CAYFJU010000088.1:0-9457 GCA_964343505.1 uncultured bacterium | reverse complement strand
AAAGATAAGGGAACCGGTGCCTCAATTGGTACTATTTTAACCGGACAGTACTGTTTTACTATTTCAAGTGAATCTGTATAGGGGCTCGGTGCACAACTTGGTGTGAAATTATAAGGATATAATTCTATGTGCCTTGAATTTGTTTTTGGACCAGAAATGGTCTCGATTACTTCTACTAATAATCCGTAAGTATTATTACATATTAATTTCGATCTATTTATTTCACCTGATGTCCAATTAAGTGTATCGCTAACAATATCATTATTTGTTAATGGCCCTACGATACTGATTACCTTTCCAACGAGAATGAACTCATTGAGATTAATTTTGAAATAGGGTCTAAACCCCGGGGAACAAGCGAAAATTTGATTGTTAATTTGAATAAAAAGAAAAAGAATTAAGGTTTTTATTAATCTAATTGGAATTACTCCATAACTTGATTACTTTGATAAATCGACCAATTCAATCCCCAATTCTTTGGCGTGCTCCATGATTCTTTCATCGCGGTAGAATTCACCAAAATAGATTTTATTGATCCCGGCGTTGGCGATCATTTTGAAACAGTCATAGCAAGGGGAGGCGGTCACATAAATTTCACTGTCCTCTAATCGAACGCCATGACGGGCGGACTGGACAATGGCATTGGCCTCTGCATGAATGGTGCGGACGCAATGGGTGTTTTCCATTTCATGGCCCGCATCATCACAATGGGGCAATCCCCGGATAGATCCATTATATCCAGTGGCTAAAATTGTCTTTCCCCGCGTGATTACGGCACCCACATGTTTCCGATCGCAGGTGGAGCGCGTGGCCACCTCCCGGGCGATATTCATGAAATACTGTTCCCAGCTGACGCGCTTGCTCATGCCCAGTTTAACTCCATTGTTTCTCCGATTTGGACAGTCATCCATATTGAATTATGTTCCATTAAATCCTGCCAGAAATTTCCCAGGTCAGCAGATGTAAATGATTTTGGTTCAATCCCCCGCGCTTGACAGGTAACGCCGTACATATACATAAATTCTTCATATTCGAATGTGCCATTTGCTAACACAGCCTGAAAGCACTCGACCAATGATTCGGTGTGATAGGCCTCTGTTGTTTGCGTCTCCTTATTGGATTCAGCTTCAAAATCCAAATCTGCCCCGGCATTGATCTGCTTAAAAAAGGATTCATCCAAATCAAGATTCCTTTCAACAATAAAGTGGACACAATCATGGGGGAGCATCCCGATTTTGGGATTCCATGTACGGGTTTGACTACCATCGTTTCGAGTACAGGATAAATAATCTTTTTTATCTTTTCCTTTTTTGAGGGACAACTGCATCATGAATCTTTTACAAAAATTTTGACGGCTGAACGAAGTTCCCCGAAATAAATACGTTTAACATATTGAGCCAATTCTGCCGTTAAAATAAGATAGGCCCAGGTGGGGATGGGCACCTCCGAGCAGCCTTTGATCAAGACGCGTTTATCGGCATATTGAGACCAATCGATTTCTGCCACCTTTTGGCGGAACACCTTTTCACGGAGAATACCCCCATCCAGGAAATCATTGAGATAAATGGTTTCCATCTAATCCTTGATAAGCTCCGTGGACATATAAACCGGCTTTTTCTCCCCCATGAAATAGTGATAGTCTAAAATACCGTAACCTTCCAAATTCCGTGTTGGACATGTACTGCAGCTTCTGGTCCCATCCTTACGGTGGCGAACAATTTCTAACAGTTTTTCATCCGTTTCAGCGGCTCCCGCAACCAGCTCTTCATCGGTCTCTATATACCAGCGCATGGTGACCAGGTATTTAAACTTTTTTGGTTCGTTTCCATTTTCATTCATGGTCAAACTCCTTTATGGACTTATAGTCTGCGGGTTAAAAGTAAGCAGGAATCAGGCGAAAATGGGGGCCGTTTTTTCGATACTTTCCGCCAGCCGGTCTATATCCTCTTTCGAATTATACAGGTAGAGGCTGGCCCGGGCAGTGGCAGTAACACCCAAGTGGTTCATGATGGGTTGGGCGCAATGATGACCGGCGCGGATACAAATGCCATCCGTATCCAAAAATTTCGCCAGGTCATGGGGATGAACATTCTTTACATTAAAGGGAATAACGGCTCCCCGGTTTTTTGCATTGCCAAAAAGGGAAATATCCTTATTCTGGGCAAGGACATCCAAAGCATAACTAAGCAAGGCTTGCTCATGATCATGAATTTTGTTTATACCAACGGACTGTAAATAATCAATGGCGGTCCCTAAACCAATGACTTGGGCAATATTGGGTGTCCCCGCTTCGAATTTCCAGGGGACGTCATTCCAGGTGGATTGCTCCATGGTGACCGTATTGATCATTTCTCCGCCGCCCATAAAGGGGTCCATTTCTTCCAGTAATTCTGTCCGGCCGATTAAAACACCTACCCCGGTTGGCCCCACCATTTTATGTCCGGAAAAAGCGTAAAAATCACAGCTCAGCTGAGTGATATCCACTTTCATATGAGGTACTGCCTGGGCCCCGTCAATCACCGTGATGGCACCGACACTATTAGCTTTGGCGATAAGGGTTTCAACCGGGTTCACGGTACCAAATACATTGGATTGGTGGCCTACGCTCATCAGTTTTGTATTTGCAGAAAAATAGGAGTCCAGAGCATCAAGATTCAGCATCCCGTCCTCGGCGAGTGGAATGTATTTTAATGATGCACCTGTTTTCTCCGTTGCCAATTGCCAAGGGACCAGGTTGCTGTGGTGTTCCATTTCTGACACCAACACATTATCATTTTTATTTAAATATTTTTGTCCCCATGCATAAGCGACGAGGTTCAACGATTCCGTAGTACTCCGGGTAAAAATGACCGAATGGGTGTCCGGTACATTTAAAAATTGTTTCACCTTTTCACGCACGCTTTCATATTCATCGGTGGCCTTTTCCCCAATCGTATACAGAGCGCGGTGAATATTGGCCGCATATGAATTGTAATAGGATGTTAGGGCATCGATGACCAATTGCGGCTTTTGGGTGGTGGAAGCGGAATCAAGGTAAACAAATTGGTGGTTTCCCTGATTGAAAATAGGAAAATCTTGGCGGATGGATTGGACATCAAGCATTACATCATCCCCAATTGAAGGCGAGCGGATTCGGTAATCATGTCCCGGTCCCAGGGCGGATCCCAGACCAGTTCCACTTTTGCCTCAGTCGTTCCGGGAATGCCTTCAATTTTCTGTTTCACTTCAGTGGCAATCATATCGCCCATGCCGCAGCCGGGTGCGGTCAGCGTCATTTTAACTGCTACTTTAGAGCCGCCGTTTTCAGCATCGGAAATTTCACATGAATAAATTAATCCAAGGTCAACAACATTCACTGGAATCTCCGGATCATAGCAGGTTTTCATAGCGTCCCAAACAGCCTTTTCATTGACGCGCCCATCGTTTTGGTTATCTTCAAGCCACGGTTGAACTTCCGGAATTTTTCCAATCGCATCCGCATCTTTACCTTCGATGCGCACGAGGTTACCGCGAATCATGAGTGTATAGCTCCCGCCTAAGGCTTGGGTGATGTGGGCATCCTCCCCTTTTTTTAGGGTGATCTTATTGCCGAAGGGGATAAGAGTAGCTTCACAATCCCGTTCAATTATGATCTGTTCATCAATATCAGAATACATCTTTAATTCAGTAATTGGGTTTGAATTTTTCGGATGGCGCTACTAAACCCGTTGGTCCTTTGACTGCTGATGGCCCCGCCTAATCCAACAGTCTGCAAAAAGTGCGCGCCGTCAACACCTAAAATTTCTTCTTTTGTATGGCCGTTAAACACATGTTCAATTAAAGATAAAAGCCCCTTAACAATCATGGCATCAGAATCGGTGAAAAACGTAAATCTATCGCCGGATTTTTCACGGATAATCCATGCCTGAGATGTGCAGCCAATAATCCGATTGGTTTCGATCTGTAGTTCAGGAGACAGGCCTTGGGTATTCTTAGCCATGTCCACCAACAGGACATACTTGTCCCGTGGGTCTGAAAAAAGTTCAAACCCTGTCCGCAGTTCGGTCAATTTATCGTGAATGCTAAGCATGCTCCTGAACCCCCATGAGCCAATGGTTAATCTTTTCAATTAATTCGGTTTGAATTGTTTTGGAAGAAACAACCTCCACGGTTTCCCGGGCGAACCCACCGATGATGAGTTCGGTGGCTTTCCGTTTACTGATGCCGCGGGAGCGCATATAGAATAAGGCTTCCGGATCAATTTGACCGGTGGTTGAACCGTGGGCGCATTTGACATCTTCTGCATAAATTTCTAACTGCGGATTTGAGTTCATCAAAGCGCTGGGGCTCAACAGCAGATTTTTATTGGTCTGATCTGCGTCAGTCTGCTTGGTATGTTCACGTACAATAACTTTGCCGTTAAATACGCCGGACGATTTATCCCCTAATATGTATTTAAACATCTGGTGGCTCTGGCAGCTATCATCGGCGTGATCAACCAGAACGTGTTGATCGTGATGTTGATTTTCTTGGGTCAGGCAAAGGCCGTTTATGTTTGCGTCTGCACCCTTGCCATGGAATGATAGGCGAATATCCTGACGGTATAATTTCCCACCGGTGGCAAAATGGGTGGCTGACAGCCTGGAATCGGTATCCAATTCATAATGAGTCGAAGCCGTATGATTTGCCCTTTCTGTATCTTCCTGGATACGTATATGGTTGCAGGAAGCATTCGGTTTAATCTGGAGGGAAGTGACCGGATTCAAATAATAGGATACATCTGTGGCGCCAACATAATGCTCAATGATGGTGGCCTGGGCATTTTCTCCAACTTGGAATATAAAGCGGGGGTGATTCATCAAGGGATCCGACAAATCCGTTGTGAGATAAATGATCTGAATTGGGTTTTCGATAACGGCATTAGGAGCGACTGAAATCACAATGCCGGAATTCATCATTGCTGTATTCAGCGCTTTAAACGGATTGCCCGTTTTTGAGCCTGAAAAAACCTCATGATTGGATTCAAAAATATCCAGATGAGAGGGAATGGTTACCCCGTCAGGTATTGAAGATATCTGAGGCTGGTAGTGCCCGTTAATTATAAAAACAAGATCTGCGCCTTCAATTTTATCCGGGATGGATTCAGGGATCTCCGGAAAATCTTTTGCCCAGGATAAGCGATACTCATTTTTTTTGAATTCGGAAAAATCAGTGAATCGCCACTCTTCCCATTTTTTGGTCGGGAAACCCAATTCATTAAAATGGTTAAAAGCATCCATTCTCAGGGAACGCAATGCCTCATTTTCATCCGGCCAATAGGCCAGGAGTTCATCGAATTGTTGCTTTAGATAGGTCATGCTTCCAGCCAGGAATAGCCCTTTTCCTCCAATTCAAAAGCCAGGGATTTATCACCGGATTTCACAATTTTTCCATCGATAAGGACATGGATAAAGTCCGGCTGCATGTATTCCAATAAACGCTGATAGTGGGTAATCGCCAGGAAGGCCCGTTCACCATTGCGAAAATTATTCACCCCTTCCGCCACAATTTTGAGCGCATCAATGTCCAGGCCTGAATCGGTTTCATCCAAAATGGACAAGGCCGGCTCCAGGGTAAGCATTTGGAGGATTTCATTGCGTTTCTTTTCACCGCCGGAGAAACCGTCATTTACGGCACGGCTCAAGTACTTTTCATCCATTTTGACCGATTTCAGTTTTTCCCGGATGAGGCGCATAAAATCGGCGGCGTTGATTTCTTTGAGTCCCTGGTGCTTGAGTTTGGCATTGAGCGCTGCCCGGAGGAAGTATGTATTGTTAACGCCGGGGATTACTACCGGATATTGGAAGGACATGAAAATCCCGGACAGGGCTCGGTCTTCGGGGGACATATCCAAAAGGTTGATCCCGTTATAAGTAACTGTGCCTTCAATGGCTTCATAGTTGTCACGGCCGGTGATCACATTAGCTAAGGTACTTTTACCTGAACCATTGCGTCCCATGATGGCGTGTAATTCCCCCGGTTTAACAGTCAGATTGATCCCTTTCAGGATTTCCTTTCCGTCAACACCGGCGTGTAAGTTTTTAATCGTAAGCATAGGATTAATTATTTAAAACGTAATTATTTAATGGATGTAACATCAGCAATTGGTTTAACATTCAACTCTCTTTAATCGTAACAGGTGCATCAATTGTTATTGACTCAAAATCTAAATCGGGTTCTTTTACTGAATAATTTCTTTGTTCTGGAACCATTGTGAGGAACAGTTTGATTATTTCTGTTAGGATAAGAAATCGATGGTCTATAATTTCATTTCCAAGAATATGGCGACCTTTATAATACCAGTCCCTTGCTTCGCGAGCGGATCCTAGCGAATATTCATAAAATCGTGCCCTGTCTTTTCCCGTACCTCTAGAATATCCTTCTGCAACATTTGCGCTTATTGAACCAATAGCTCTGTATAATTGATTTGATAAGCTTTTAGTCCGACCGTCTTTATACAATGTTGAAATATCATCCCATCCAATGTCTCCAAGAAATAAACCCAATCGATACACTTTCATCTTCCACAACGAATCTTCCTGTATTGCGGTAGGAACACTTTTTACCCAATCATCGTATTTTATAAAATTCATATCATTAATCTCCGGTCTAATTTTAATTACTATTTAAATAATTACGTTTTACATATTTACTCATTACCCAACCGCCCCTTCCAGGCTGACCTCCATCAATTTCTGTGCCTCAACTGCAAATTCCATGGGGAGTTCATTGAAGACATCTTTGCAAAAGCCATTGACAATCATGGAAACTGCATCTTCAGTAGAAATACCGCGCTGGTTGCAGTAGAAAAGCTGGTCCTCACCAATCCGTGATGTGGAGGCTTCATGCTCCATTTGGGCGGTCGGATTGCGCACATCAATATAAGGGAAGGTATGGGCGCCACACTCACCCCCGATCAGGATGGAGTCGCACTGGGAATAATTGCGGGCATTTTCAGCGCCTTTCATGATTTTGACACCGCCGCGGTAGGTGTTTTGACCTTTACCAGCAGAGATTCCTTTTGAAATGATGGTACTGCGTGTATTCTTTCCCAAGTGGATCATTTTGGTCCCCGTATCCGCTTGCTGGAAATTGTTTGATAGGGCCACCGAATAAAATTCACCCACCGAATTATCACCCTTTAAAATGCAGCTTGGGTATTTCCAAGTAAGGGCGGAACCGGTTTCAACCTGGGTCCAGGATATTTTTGAATTTTCTTCCAGGCATGTGCCCCGTTTGGTGACAAAATTATAGATACCACCTTTCCCCGTTTTCGGGTCACCGGGATACCAGTTCTGAACTGTAGAGTATTTGATTTGTGCATCTTTGTGGGCGACCAACTCTACCACGGCTGCATGGAGCTGATTTTCATCCCGCATGGGGGCCGTACAACCTTCCAGATAGCTGACATGGCTGCCTTCATCTGCCACGATCAGTGTCCGTTCAAACTGTCCTGTGTTGGCGGCATTGATCCTGAAATATGTGGACAGTTCCATGGGGCAGCGCACCCCTTTGGGTATGTAAACAAAACTGCCGTCACTGAATACGGCCGAATTAAGGGTTGCAAAATAATTGTCTGTTGATGGGACGACACTGCCTAAGTATTTTTTAACAATATCCGGGTGGTTATGGACCGCTTCAGAAAAGGAGCAAAAGATAACTCCGTGTTTTTCCAATTCTTCTTTGAATGTCGTGGTAACGGAAACACTGTCAAAAACGGCATCTACGGCCACATTTGCCAGCATTTTTTGTTCTTCCAGGGGGATACCGAGTTTGCTGTAGGTTTCCAATAATTCCGGATCAACTTCATCTAAACTTTTCAGTTGTTCTTTTGGCTTGGGTGCGGCGTAATATGAAATGCCTTGGTAATCAATGTTTGGATAATTGAGCTTGGACCAATCCGGTTCGTCCATTTTTAACCATTGATGATAGGCTTTCAGGCGCCAGGCCAGCATCCATTCCGGTTCATTCTTCTTGGATGAAATCAGACGGATGACATCTTCACTTAAACCAGGGGGAATCGTTTCCTGGTCAATATCGGTTACAAAACCGTATTCGTATTCCTGGCTGATAGCCGAATCGATGATTTTTGTATTTTTATCCATGGCTCCTAAACAGAAAAAGAGGTGCCGCAACCGCAAGTGCGTTCGGCATTCGGATTGTTTATTCTAAACCCACCATTGAGAATGTCGTTGGAAAAGTCAACTTCAATGCCTTTGAGATAAAGATAGCTTTTCAAGTCACAGAAAATTTTTAACCCATTACTTTCAAAGACCTTGTCGAATTCTTTTTGATCTTTTTCAAATGACATATTGTAATTCATACCGGAACAGCCACCGCTGGTCACTTCCATTCGGAGACCAAAGCCTTTTTTACCTTCCACTTCCATCACAGCGGAAAGGCGCTGGGCTGCTTTTTCTGTTACTGTAATTCCAGCGTCAAAAATTTCCTGAGTGTTGGTTTGAGTTTCCATTATTCCCACTCCATATTAATATTTTGTTCCTGCCGATCCTTAGGCGCGGATACACCTAAGCCTAGTTTTTCCCGGGCTTCATCGGTGATCATTTCCGGATTCCAGGGTGGATCAAATGTCACTTCCACGAAAGCCCGATTCACCTCATCTAATGATTCCAGTTTTGTTTTAATATCCTGGGCCATATTCTGGCCCATAGAGCATCCCGGTGTAGTGAGAGACATAACAATATTTACATCAGACTTGGTTTCATCATAAGATTCCTGGATTTGGATATTATAGATTAATCCCAGATTCCATAAATCTACAGGCAGTTCCGGATCGAAGCATTGTTTCAAAATTTCAATAACTTGTTTTTCTTTAACTTGAGCCATTATTGGGTCACCTCCCTGAGGGTCAATTGTGAAAACATATTTCGCATATTATCGTTGATGCGCTGGATGGGAACACGGATATTGCAAGTACTTATTTGGATACAATCTGAATCAAAATAGCAATCCATTAGCCCTAGTGGACCTTCCAGTTTTTCGAAAAAATCTTTTAATGAAATATGATCAAGATTGGCAAGGATGCGATATCCGCCGGCGGGACCTTGAACGGCCTCGACGATACCATCCTTCGACATTTGCTGCAATGTTTTAGCCAGCAATTGTTGGGGTATTCCATATTGGGTTGCAATCTCCTTTGCGCTGGTCAATTCATCCAATTTCTTGGATTGCATGTGGCGCAGGGCGATCAATGCATATTCGACTTTGCGTGTAATCTTGAGCATTGTGTTATCTCCAGCCCAGTAATTTACCTTTTTCTGAAAATGTACTACAAGACATAAATACGACTTATATAATCGTATATAGGTTGCCAGTGGAATTTTGTTTTTTTATTAGGAATTAATATTATGCGAACCTAAAATATTAAACTGTTCTGTTTGCGAGATGTGTTGACAC
Organism: uncultured bacterium; assembly: GCA_964343505.1. GTDB lineage: Bacteria > Fidelibacterota > Marinisomatia > Marinisomatales > TCS55 > TCS55. The sequence goes on along the minus strand of CAYFJU010000088.1, from coordinate 22 downwards.
TTCGTGCGCTTTGAAGTTGACA
>CAYFJU010000087.1:0-9641 GCA_964343505.1 uncultured bacterium | reverse complement strand
CAAATTATGCTGAAAATCTTTCAAAATAACCCGCTCAACTAGTCATGACCCAAATAAATAAATCAAAATTCAACAATCAAAAATCTTAAATTCTAAATTAAGACCTATATGCCAAACTATTTAGACATTTTCAGAGAAACCGGCGCTTTACTCGAGGGCCATTTTATTCTCACTTCCGGGCGCCACAGTCCTTCATATTTTCAATGCGCTAAAGTGCTTCAGCATCCCGAACACTTAGCAGAATTTTCTCAAAAAATTGCGGATCATTTTAGTGAATTTGACATTGATACAGTCATCTCCCCCGCCGTCGGGGGAATTGTCATCGGTACCGATGTGGGTCGCGCCATGGACAAGCGGACAATTTTCGCTGAACGGGAAAATGGGGAAATGACGCTTCGGCGGGGATTCAGTATTGAACCCGGTGAAAAAGTTTTGGTTGTAGAAGATGTGATCACCACCGGCGGATCTGTGAAAGAAGTGATGAATGTCGTAGAGGCAGCCGGTGGCGAAGTTGTGGGTGTAGCTGTGATTGTAGATCGTAGTAATGGGGCCGTGGTATTACACAAAAATCAATTCTCATTGGTGCCCATGGAAGTTTTAAGTTATGAAGAAAATGAAATCCCCGCGTCGTTGGCAGCAATTCCAACATCCAAACCGGGCAGCAGGAGTTTAAATAAGTGAAAAAAATAATCAGTTTAATATTCATTGGAGTTTTATTCATGAGTTGTGAAAAAGATAATGATGTGGCAGTGATATCCACTCAATTTGGCGATATGGTTGTAGAATTCTACCCGGATCTGGCCCCCATGCATGTGGAGAATTTTCAGATTTTAGCCAAAGAAGGGTATTTTGACGGTACCACCTTTCACCGGGTGATTCCCGGATTTATGGTTCAGGGTGGTGATCCTAATTCCAAGGATAATGACCGGATGAATGACGGCACCGGCGGACGCGCGGGAAAATATTTCGGTATCGGACGTGAAGATGATCCCGGTTCCTGGTTAGTCCCGGCTGAATTCAACGATTCTCTCCATTTAAGGGGAACGTTATCCATGGCACGTACACGGAATCCTAACAGTGCCTCGAGTCAATTCTTTATTTGTCATGCCCCCCAACCGTCATTAGACAATCAATATACTGTTTTTGGTCAAGTGATTTCGGGGCTGGAAGTCATTGATCAGATTGCAAATGCGAATACCCCCCGACGGGAAAACCGGATGTACCAGGGGTCTGATGGGGATAATCCGTATGAAAAAGTCGAAATGACCGTGAAGATCATGAAACACAGTGAGGCGATTCAAGACTAAATGTCCCGGCCAAGAATAGGCCTCGCTTTAGGGGGCGGGGGTGCAAGAGGTGCAGCGCATGTCGGTGCACTTCAGGTATTGCATAAGAATAAAATTCCCATTCACCAGATTGCCGGCACCAGCGCCGGCAGTGTCGTGGGTGCCATGTACGCCGCCACCCTCGATCCACAGTGGATAGAGAATCGATTCAGGGAATTTATTGTAAGTGATCCTTTTAAAGCATTAGGAACAGATCGGCTCGTAGATAAGCCGACATCCTCCAATTCAGCTTTCAACCAAATTGCGAAAAAGCTGAAGGACCAGGTCGTGCTGGCCATGTCTTTACACCGCAATTCAATCATTAAAAAAAGTCGCTTGAAAGATGCTTTCGATTTTTTAATCCCTGTTAAATCTTTCGATGATTTACAAATTCCCCTCAAAATTGTTGCCACGGATTTAAATACCTGCCAACCCGTAATCTATGACTCGGGTGATCTGGTTGAAGCTGCCACCCGAAGCGGTACCATCCCGGGATACGTTGAACCCACCGAAATGAATGGACAACTGATCGTTGACGGGGGCGCCAGCATGCCCCTTCCCACCACTGTAATCAGGGATGAAGTGGATGTTCTGATTGGCATTGATATTCGTCGACGCGGAGTGAAACCTTTGGATGAAATAAACATATATGAGATCATGATGCGCTCGGATATGTCCACTTATCAAAACCTCATTAACCATTTTTCACGAGCGGCTGACGTGTTAATCAGCCCGAATGTAAAAGATTACCAATGGTCAGAATTTGGCAAGTTTGATTATTTTTTTGATGAAGGTGTGCAATCCTGTGAAAAAGCGATTTTGACAATTCGACGACAAATTAACGACCGAAAAAGTCTTAATTTCCGTCTCAAACAATGGTTTGGTCACCAGAATTAAAACACTTACTTTCGGCCCGATTTTAAAGCGATACCCTGCATAACTAATGAAAATAATTAAAATAATCTTCTGCCTAAGTTTTCTGGCTTTAACCAGCCTCTGGGCCCAATTTGAAAGTCCCGTAACCCTTTCTGCTGAAGCGGAGAATTCCGCCCGGGCCGGAGAAGTGGTTAACATTATCGTTACGGCTGAAATGGAAGCAGAATGGAAAGTCTATGCCCTTCGTGATCAGGGGGAAGGCCCTATTGCATCAAAAGTAACCGTAACCGGTGATCCGGTAGCAGAGGCGGGTATGGTTCTTGAGGATGAACCGATCGAAAAATATGACGAAGGATTTTTAACGAATACAAGAACCCACCAGGGCGGTGCAATCTTCACGGCGCCAATATTATTGAAATCGGATTTGGAGCCTGGGTCTTATGATCTATCGGTCAGTGTTTTGTATCAGGTGTGTAATGCATCCATATGTTATCCCCCGAAAGAAGAAATTTTATCGGTCCCCGTTACAGTTGAAGTTGGATCCGCCAGGGAAGATCGTACGGAAATGGTAATGGCTTCTGTATTTGATGATACAGGGAACATCAACCTCAACGCGGCAATCGAGGAAGGCTTTTTCTCATTTGTTTTATTAGCAATCACTATGGGTTTCCTTGCTTTGCTCACACCGTGTGTTTTTCCTATGATTCCCATCACTGTATCCTTTTTCACCCATCAGGGTGAATTAGGGGAAGGGAAACCGGTGAAAAACGCCCTTATCTACACCTTCGGGATTATTGCTACATTTTCCATTCTTGGATTTATTTTAGCCCTGACCCTCGGCGCTTCAGGGGCGAATCAGTTGGCGGCCAGCCCATGGATTAATCTCTTTATAGCGGCCTTATTTATCTATTTTGCCCTCTCTCTTTTTGGCATGTACGAAATTCAACTCCCGGAAAAATTGCGCCAGTTTTCCCTTCAGCAGGAAGGCCGGGGCGGAGTGGTCGGCACCTTATTTATGGCTGTCACATTTACGCTGACCAGTTTTACTTGCACAGTGCAGTTCGTGGGCCTTTTGCTGGTGGCGGCAGCCCAGGGTCAATGGTTCTGGCCCTTGGTGGGTATGGTCATATTCAGCGGCGCTTTTGCCTTGCCCTTTTTCTTCTTAGCCCTATTCCCCCAATATTTAGCTAAAATGCCCAAATCCGGCGGGTGGCTGAATTCAGTCAAGGTCGTAATGGGCTTTTTGGAAATGGCGGCGGCATTTAAATTTTTAAGCAACACCGATTTGGTTTGGGGCTGGGGATTCTTTTCCCATAATGCAGTACTGGCCGTGTGGGCCGTTTTGATGCTCATGACCGGCATCTATCTCTTGGGGAAAATACAACTCCCCCATGATTCGCCCTTGGGAGCCATCGGCGTCCCCCGGTTAATGCTCAGCACGGCTTTTCTCACCTTTGGCTTATATCTCACTTCAGGATTATTCGGGCAAAGAATCCATGGGCTCATTTATTCTTATTTACCGCCGATTGTTGAAGGCGAGTCCGGTGCCGTCCGCACGAACGGCGCATCCGTGGCGGAAGAATTCACTTGGTACAGAGATTTAAACCAGGGCTTGGCGGAAGCCAAAGCCACGGGGAAGCCCGTATTTATTGATTTTACGGGATATACCTGCACAAACTGCCGCTGGATGGAAGCGAATGTTTTTACAAAATCTGATGTCAAGCATCGTTTTGACGAAATGATTTTGGTGCAGCTTTATACAGATGGTGGTCCCAATCACCGGGAGAACCAGGAATATGAAATTGATCGATTCGGGACAGCGGCATTGCCGTTTTATGTTATCTTAAGTCCCGAGGATAAAGTAATAACCACTTTTCCGGGGATGAGCAGGAATCTGGAAGATTTCCTTGATTTCCTGGATGAAGGATTAGCGGGGTAAAGGAATGTTCAAAATGAGAATTATTTTAATGATGTCCGTTTTGATCGCCATTGGATGCGGTCAAAAAGAAAAAATGAAAGAAGCGACCCGCCCGTCCGAGGTCGTTCACAAAATTGTGTCTGAAAATCAACCCCAACGACCGGATTATGCAATACAGGCGCCGGACTTTACACTGCGGACTGTTCAGGGTGATTTATTCAAATTGAGTGAAAATCGCGGGAAAGTGATTATGCTTAACTTCTGGGGAACTTGGTGCGGACCTTGCCGTCGGGAAATTCCTGATTTTAACAAACTCTATGCCAAACATAAAAAGGACGGGCTGGAAATTGTGGGGATTACCATCACATCGGGGTCTGCCGAAAATATTCTGGATTTCATGAACGACTGGGATATGGAATACACTGTACTAACGGACATTGAAGAGAATGAAACCCAGGTCGTAACCAGTATTTTCGGCCGAGCCATTGGCCAGCCAATCACGGGGTTGCCCACGACACTGATCATTGACCGGGAAGGCTATATTGTAAAAGGATACATTGGCCCCCGTTCTGAAAACACCTTTTATCAAGATTTAAAGCCTTACCTTTCTTCCTGACAACCAAACCAGATTTTCTGTGTCAATCTGTTCAAACTAGACACAATCAGATCATTGGCGGCAACTTTGCCGCCCCGGAAACCTGGGAATAATTTCATGAGAACCATCGCGATCTTTTTGCTTTTAAACCTGCCAATTTTATCTGCCGGAGAATATTGGCAGCAATTTGTTCATTACGAAATGGATGTAAAACTCGACACTGCCGTCCATACTATCGGCGGCCATTCCACCATTAAGTATGTGAATAATTCCCCCGATTCATTGGATCATATTTACCTAAACCTTTACGCTAATGCCTTCCAGGAAGGAACCGTGAAACACCGGGAATATATGGCCCGGTTGGGCCGCGCCAGCCGGATTGCCAAATTCATGAAAGGAATGGAAAAATATTTCTCCAAATATGATATCAGCAATTTTACGGTTACCAGGCATGGGAGCATCCTAGCCGATACATTCAGAATTGATGATACCATTTTATCCGCTGGTCTCTCCCAACCCCTGGAAGCGGGCGATTCTCTGACCATTAACTTGGATTGGGTTCATCACATCGGTGAATTTTCCGAACGGGCTGGCCGCGTCGGTGCCCAATATAATTTTGCCCAATGGTATCCCCGTATGGTTGTGTATGATGAAAACGGCTGGTTCAATGAACCCTTTCACGCCGAGGGTGAATTTTATGGCGAATTCGGCACCTACGATGTGACCATGGATGTCCCCAAAGGATATATCATCGGCGCCACGGGAGAAGTGGTGAATGGTGATCCGGGCTGGGAGGAAGTCCGGGTGGACACGAGCCAAAAATTTTCTGATTGGCTGAAAGAATTCAAAAAGAACCGAACAAAATACGATTCTACCCAAAGACGGGTGGTGTCCTTCCATGCGGAAAAAGTTCACGATTTTGCCTGGGTGACCACGCCCAACTTTTTATACGAAAGCGGCGAATGGAACGGGATAGATGTCCATGTTCTTTTCAATCAAAAGAAAGGTAAAAAGTGGACCCAAAAAGTGGTGAACCGTACCGAAAGAGCATTAGAATGGCTCAGCAACCAATTCGGTATGTATCCCTATCCGCAGGTGACCAATACGGACCGACTCGCCGGCGGCGGAATGGAATATCCCATGCTGGTGATGGACGGCAGTGAGTCCGAAGGGTTGATACTCCACGAGGTTGGTCATATTTGGTTTTATGGCATCCTGGCCAACAATGAGGTCCGTGAAGCATGGCTGGACGAAGGCTTTACCTCGTTCCAAACACGGTGGTATTTGATGAACCGCTACGGTGAACATGGTTTCGACCTTGAGAGGAGTAAGCGATATAAGGATTGGCAGAAAAAGCATTGGCAGTTCAATAATACGCTTAGCAATTCCCAGTGGGGTATGATCAGTTTTATGGCCAGCGGTCAGGATGAACCTATCAGCCGTTCCACTTATATGTTCAAGGGCAGTCGTGCCGCCGGAGCCAATGCCTATACAAAGCCATCTCTCATGCTGGATGAGCTTAAATATGTTTTGGGTGAAGAAACCTTTACTAAAGGTATGCAAGAATATTTCCGCCGCTGGAACCTGAAGCATACGAATGAAAAAAGATTTATTGAAGCGATGGAAGATGTGAGCGGCCAGGATTTAGATTGGTTTTTCCGTCCCTGGCTTCATGATACCCGCCTTTTGGATTATGCCATTAAAGGATGGGATAAAAAGAAGAATTCTGACGGTACATGGGATGTAACCCTGAACATCGTCCGAAAAGGCAAGCGGGATATGCCACAATTGGTGGAAACTAAACTGAAAGATGGTTCGACCCATCGCACTTGGTGGACCAACCATAAGTTCAGAACTGGTGATAAGTTCACCTATGAAGTTTCCGCAGAACCGGTATCTGCTGCTTTAGATCCGGATGCCCAAACCATGGACATCGACTTCCGTAATAATTTCACCGGTAAAATGCCATCCGAAAAGATGCTTTACCGTCCGGGAATGCGTTATACACCAAGAAATAGGTTTGTTAAACAATGGCATCCTACAGTCCATTATCTTGAAAAGGACGGGTACATGCCGGGACTTCGATTGCGGAAATCATATGGGTTATTAGAAAGTGTTACTACGGATATCAATGTTGGAACCGAAACAGGTAAAATATTTTGGAAGATCGACGGTTGGAATAGAAAACTGTTTAAGGGGATGGATAAGAATTATTTCCACTTTTACAATCTGGGCGGTGTGAGTGGATTTGGGTTGAATTCTGAAAAACGACTCAATTCCACCAATCCGATTTATGGAATTAATCGCGTCGAATCCGGATTTTATGTGACCAACGCCGTGGATACGAGTAGAACCCATTTGTATGACGAAGGGAAGACAGTTATTTTCTTCACCAAACTCAGCGCATATCTTGGTCCACTTTCAAACCAGATCACTTTTGATTTTGCGCCCGGTGGTATTTCCGACTGGTCTTTCAGCCGATTGACCATCACCAAATCATTCGACCAATCCTTCGGATTACTCGGTGCTCGGTTCAGAGGCATCTTAGGAAAGATTTGGGCGGAAGAAAAAGGCGTTCCTGCCCAGGAAAGATATACAGTGGAGGGAGCCGGTTCCGGCACCAACTATGAGAAACCTTACCTCCGGGATGAATCCAGTTTCTTTGGCGATTTAGACCTTCGCAGTCGCTATCATTTGCCGGGGGATGCAAACCTCCGTGCCTTTGCCAACCAAGGATTTGTGGGTGCAGAAAGTGTCCTTGCCACCACCATCGAAGGCTATTTAAGTAAATCCCTTTTAGGGGTTAAATTCGAACTGGCCGCATTCTTGGATGCCGGCTCATTGACCGGTTCAAAACTTGCTGTTGGAGATAAAGGATTCGACGGTACAACCCTGGTGGATTACGGTGTTGGCATCCGGTTCTCCAAAAAAGTGTTTGGCCAGCCCTTTTATCTCAGGATTGATAAACCCATGAAAGCGACGGTTGACGGGGAATCAATTGAAAACATGAATGAATGGGTATTCAGTTTTCAAAAGAGTATCTGAACGGGAACATTGCCCCCTTGATTGCATTCAAATGGGCACAATTATGCAAAAGGAAAAAATGAAAAAACTATTCTTAATGATCATTCTGGCGGGAACGATTTCTGCCCAAAATTCCATTTTAAAACAATTCAGCGATCAATTTGCGGATATAGCCGAAAAGGCAAACCCTGCCGTTGTTACCATTTTGACCGAGAAAAAAGTGGACCTCAGTCAACTCCACCGAAATCTTCCCCAGGACAATGACTTTTTCCGCTTTTTCTTTCCCAATCCACAGCAGCCCCGCCGTCCCAGGGAGTATAAGTCAACGGCCCTCGGTTCCGGCGTCATTGTGGACGCCCGCAAGGGATATATTATTACCAACAATCATGTGGTTGAGGATATGGATGAAATCACTGTTCGTCTTTTGGATAAAACCGAATACGAAGCATCCATCATCGGCCGGGATCCCAAGTCCGATTTGGCTGTTTTGCAAATCGAAGCCCGGGGCTTAAGTGAATTGGATTTTGGAAATTCGGATCAACTGCGGGTAGGTGAATGGGTAATTGCTGTAGGCAGCCCCTTCTCTGCCAATTTAAGTCATACGGTTACAGCGGGAATTGTTTCCGCCAAAGGCCGGGGGAATATTATCCAGGGGGATATTTATGAAGATTTCATCCAAACCGATGCGGCCATCAACCCCGGGAACAGCGGTGGGGCGCTCCTGAATTCGGCCGGGGACCTCATCGGCATTAATACAGCCATCTATACCAATAGTTTTGACCGCAGCAATAAAGGGGTGGGGTTTGCCATCCCGGCTAATATGGTGAAACGGGTCATGTCTGACTTGATCGCCCATGGCAAAGTGCTCCGTTCCTGGATTGGTGTCCAGATTCAGCCCATTGATGAAACCAAGGCCCAGGCCCTGGACCTGAAAACACGAAAAGGCGCTCTGGTCGCTGACGTGGTGGTAAAGGGTCCCGCGGAGAAAGCGGGCGTGGAGACTGGGGATGTCATTGTTGAGTTCAATGATGTCGAAGTGAATAGTGTCGATCACTTGAGGAATACGGTTTCCGCATCCAAGCCAAATCAAAAATATGATTTGGTTGTCATTCGGGATGGGCGCAAGAAAAGACTGAAGGTTCGCCTGGAAGAAATGCCGGAAGATGATACCCTCCTCGCCGTCAACAGGCCTGGCGAAACTAACGAATTGGGTATCCAAGTTTCAAATCTGACCCGTTCTCTGATGAGAGAACACGGTATTAAAAGTAATGACGAAGGGGTGATTGTCACCCATGTCGTCCCCAACAGCCCGGCGGCCAAAGCCGGTATTCGCGTAGGTGACCTTATTACCAGAGTGGGGACGAAAAAATGTAATTCCCCCGGAGATTTCGCTGATCTGATTAAAGAAACCCGCAAGAAGAATATGATTATGCTCCACCTGAAAAGCGATGGTGTGGCACGCTACATGACCCTTGAATTAGACGACTGATTTATTAAGTGCGACAAGCATCCTGCCTGTCCGCCCCATTGAAAATATAATTAGTATTTCAGGCGGGATTCTCCACCTATGGTCTGGCTTGTTTTGGACAACATAGAAGGTTGTCCCACAGGATGTGGTAGTTGTCGATATATCAAGGATGATTGACGAACGTGTGCGAATCTTTGTAAAACAGACGATAAATAATTCATCATTAATAAAATCAATTAACACACTCATGCAGGATGTGTGGTCCTGCACAAGGGTTTGATTTGTTTTTTAATTAATTAAAACTTTAGAGCTTTTTTTTCAATTTAATTGCTTCTCGAGCCACCTTTGATTCAGGGTATTTAGATATGATTTCAATAATTAAATATGGGTCAAGACTAGTTGGCATAACATGAAAAGCTGTAAGTTCCATAATAG
>CAYFJU010000086.1:0-9970 GCA_964343505.1 uncultured bacterium | reverse complement strand
AATTATGCTGAAAATCTTTCAAAATAACCCGCTCAACTAGTCATGACCCTAAATAATTAACGCTTCAGACCTCTTCCGATATGAAGTAAATAATATTCTCCGGTGGCAGTAGCCATAGCACCTGCGAATTTTGACCAGTTTTCATCCGTATCCCGAATTCCCGGTTTCGGCGCTTCAATTTGGATGGCACTGACCGTCCCCCCATCGACAGAACCATGTCTCCGGGTGATGTATCCACCACTGAAATAGCGCATCCCCGCCGGTCCCGTATCATTTATGCTGGGAACGCATTCATACCCCAAACTATCCATGAGGGAACCAAAGCTCTGCTTTCCTCTCAGAACATCAATAAATGAATAGGTTGAAGAATCTGTCCATGCCTGAATGCTGGACTTATTTTTATAAATTTCCGTATTTAATTCTGAGTCGCTTTTGTCCAAATCCGTGCCTTTCAACAGGTACCCCAGCCAAGAGTGGAGATCATAGGTTCCGTCTGGATTCGCACCGTGACCATGCATATCAAAGACGATTCCACTGCCAAAATCGGTCTGAATTTTCTTCTTGGCCACGCCCATGTAATAATGATATTCCTGCCAGGCGCGCAGTGCATATTTATCCCCTTCTGCCGCCTCCACACTGTCCCGGTTTGCATCCAGTTTTGTCCTTTTTAACCTGCAATATATCACGTGGGGTTTGGCGCCAAATCGTGCTTTGATCGAATCCATGACCACTTGGGTCAATTGGTAGGTATTGGCATCCGTTACGGTGGTACCTCCCGTACGGTCCGGGATTTCATCCGGGGTGATCCATCCACCGTGTGGGGCCGAAAGAATAATCGGTAAATCCCCCGCATGGTATTCAATATACTTTTCCCTACCATAATAAATGGAATCCGCATAATAGGGACCGTCATGGCCCAGGGCCGGAAAGGTATCCTGCTGGACTGTATCAACGGGAGGATCAATAGGCGGTTCATCTTTTGGCTCATCACATCCGGCCATCACTGCCATCGACAATAACAAAAACGTAAAATACAATTTCAGGTAGGATTCAAATGTCATTTATGCAAAAATACTGACGGCGGTGTAAACAATAAAAGTACCAATGATATTCAGGATAAAACCAGCTTTTAACATGAAGCGTTGACTGCCGGCGCTAGGACCGTGATCAAAATGGCCACCATTCTTTCAAATTGAATTAATCCAAAAAGTTGATTGAACTGGCTTGAAAACACCCAGCAAACCACCGTAAAGAAAAATAATGCAACACTCCCCTTGGCTCTGGGAGTCCAATCCACGGCATGGTGACCATCGTTTCGAATTTCACTGATTTGGGCATCATCTTCAGGGCGGATCACAATCCACAGTGCCAACAATACAAAGGGAAAATCATAACGGTGGTCGGGAATCCAACCTTGAACCAAGTGAAAAAGTCTATGTCCAAAGCAGAAACAGCAATACCGTTGGGCGGTGATCCCACCGCCGTGGCCAGCCCCCCAATATTTGCGGCGTAGGCTGTACCCAACACAACAAAGGTCCGCATCCGTGGATATTCTCTACTGACCAATGCCAATGCAATGGGAAGCATCATTGCGGTGGTGGATGTGTTGCTCATCCACATAGAGAGAAAACTGGTAACAATGAAAAAACCAACCACTGAAAGCCACATACGATTCCCGGCCATATAAGTGACTTTATGGGCCAGCCACCGGTCGATGCCATAGGTATTGAGCAGGGTTGCCAAAGTGAATCCGCCCATAAACAGAAAAATGATTGTGTTGGCGAATGGCGCCATGGCGGCTTTAGGCTCCATGATTTGGGTGAAATAGGCCATAATGGGGACCATTAATGCTGTCACAGGTAATGGGATGATTTCTGTCATCCACAATCCGCCGCAAATCAACAAGATGGTCAATCCCTTTTGGGTGATGGGTGTATCCACAATCGAATTGCCTATGGCAATACTCACTGCACACCAGATGAGGATAATCCCCATCTTTTTTGCCAATGACAAGTCACTCATTCGTGCTCTTCATCATTTTCCAGTTTTTCCCAAGATGATTCCAACTGCTCCAGTCGTGAGTAATGTGTTTTCGTCGGTGGATAAAAAGACCCCTGCCGAACGCCGCCGCCCTGCAGTTCTCCCCCCAAACGCATGGCACCTTTTCGAATGCCATCCGTTTTTTTCTGTTTTCCTTTTACCTTTTTTAATTTTTCATCTTCTTCATCCAGTGTTTCTTCCAATGACTCCACCTGCGCTTTTAAGGCTTCATTAGCTGCATAAGCATTTTCATGAAGGGCCATTACCTTAAGGAGGAATTTTTCTCTTTGACGGTAATCTCCCACTTTCAGGTTTAATAAGGGATCCGGGTTTACGCGAAGACGCCGGTTTTCATAATGACCATCGGCCATAATTGAAACAGTGTAAACACCGGGAGATACGGAAGGGCCTTCCGGATCAAGATTCTGTGCCGGCCTTGGCAGGATATCTTCAGGTTTTGGCTTAACCAAACCTTCGGTCTTTTTATCCTGTTTTTTAAATGAGGGGGGCCTATGCTTCAAATCCCAAACCACGCGCTGGACAATGCCTTTTTCCACCCCAACTTTAAAAGATCGAATCACCTCATCTTTTCTTCTTTTAATCTTTATAGTCACGGAATCTGCGTCAGTATTGACAATAAAATTGATAATTGCGCCGTAGGGTCGGTTCTCTCCTGCCCATTCTTCCTGAGCACGGTAGGATGTATCCTTCCAGTATTCAAAAAGGGTCGCAGGATAAACTGAGAAAATATGAAGCGGCTTTCCGATTGACTCATGCCATTCCGCCAGGGGTGCAGTATCATCCAGCACCCAAAAACTCCGACCGTGGGTCCCCAATACAAGATCCTTCTCGCGGGGATGGATAAGCATATCATCAAATAATGTCGTTGGCAAATTGGGCTGAAATTTCTCCCACTTTTCCCCTGAATTGATTGAAATAAAAACAGCATGTTCAGTCCCTAAGAATAAAACTGACGGATTATCAGGGTGTTCAACAATGACATTAACCGATCCGGATGGTAAACCATTGGTGAGTTTAACCCATGTTTTTCCATAATCATCCGTTCGGTAAACATAGGGATTCCAATCCCCTTCCCGATGGCGGTCAAAAGTAACATAAGCCGCACTTCTTTTTTCTCCTGAAGACAGCACCCGACTCACATAGGATCCTGAAGGCAGATCAGAAATATTTTTACTGACTTCCTTCCAATGTATACCCCCATCCTTAGAAACCTGGACATTGCCGTCATCCGTACCTACCCAAATGATACGGTGCCATAATGGGGATTCCGAAATTGATGTAATTTCACCAAAGGTTGAGGTGCCGTCATTTTTAGAAATTTTAATATCCCCGCCGAGTACGCCCATAATTTTTAAGGAATCTCGGTTTGTATTCCTGGATAAATCTTTGGTCCGGTCCCAGGAGCGGCCTCGGTCATTGCTGGTAAAAAGGCGGTTGCCGCCTAAGAATACTTTTTTTGCGCTGTGTTTTGAGATAGCCAGGGGTGTCACCCAATCAAATCTGTATTTTTCTCCGTCAATTTCAGAAATGGGTTTTAACCCCTGCATATTTCCTGTCTTTCGATCCACCTGAATAATATTTCCATTTTGGGAAGCGTTAAAAAGAATGGTCGAATGGGGATCTGGCTGCTGATACATTCCATCGCCGAAGCCCACCTGTTTCCAGTCATCGGCCAAAATACCCAGCCAATGACGGGTTGTACTGGGTCCCATCCATGAATGGTTATCCTGCATACCGCCATAGATATTATAGGGCACTTCCATATCCACCCCCATCCCGTAGAACTGACCAATTGGAATATTGTTTATTCGATTATAGGTCTTGCCTCCATCCCAACTTTCATGCAGACCTGCATCTCCAGCCAGGAAAAAATGGTCTGAATTATCGGGATTGATCCACATGGAATGGTGGTCACTGTGAACACCTACATCGTATGTGGGCCGTGTGGGCATTTGGTAAAATGTTTTTCCTTTGTCATCCGTGCGGTAAAATTCTGTGGCCAGCATATACACAATATCATCATTATTGGGATCCACATGAATATGGCTGTAATACATGGGCCGTGGATTCAATTTATTCATTCTTTTCCAGGAGGATCCCCCGTTATCACTTCGATAAAACCCACTGGAATCCGTATGTTCAATCGTCGCATAGATGACTTTGGAGCGGGTTCGGGATGCCGACAATCCTATCCTACCCATATCCCCGGGAGGTAATCCATTGGTCAATTTATGCCATGATTTTCCACCATCTGATGTATTATATATCCCACTTCCAGGGCCACCGCCATTAAATCCCCAAACCTTACGCATTCTTTGATAAGTGGCCGCGTAGATCAAATTGGGATCATTTTTATCCATGGCCAAGTCCACGGCGCCAGTCATTTCATCGATAAATAAAATCTTCTTCCAGGTTTTTCCACCATTCGTGGATTTGTACACTCCCCGTTCTTTGGATTCCTTCCAGAGGTTGCCCAAGGCCGCCACGTAAACAATATTTGAATTCTTGGGATGAACGAGAACTTTCCCGATATGATGTGTTTTCTCTAAGCCGATTGAAACCCATGTTTCCCCCTGATCCGAGGATTTATACATCCCATTCCCCCAAGAGGTACTTTGGCGGTTTTGCTGTTCACCCGTACCGGCGTATATGATATCCGGATTGGATTGCGATATGGCCAAATCCCCGAAGGTGGACACCCGTTGGTGATCAAAAACCGGTTTCCATGTGGTTCCCTTATTAACAGATTTCCATATGCCTCCTGATGCAGAGGCAATAAATATTACCGCCGGATTATCAGGAACTGCCTCAACATCATGGATTCGCCCCCCTGTAACGGCAGGACCGATATTTCGAAATTTTAAGTTTTTTAACTGATCCGTTGTAATAGACTGTCCCGTGGCAACGCCAATCAGGAAGGAAATAACCAGTGTTTTTTTCATGTTCATCATAGTTAAATGGACTGGAAAGTAAAAAGCCTCCAGAAAATATGGAGGCTTTTTACGTGCTTACGCTCTTTTACTAAGTGAGGGGGTGGAGATTTATTTATTTACCTCAGTTTTAGTATATAAGCCCGGATCATCCGGCGCATTGGAATTTGAACTGATTTCATCTTGGGCGTAAGGGATTCGTTCTACATGTTGTGACGCAGCTGTTGTGTTCAGAGGAAAGGCCGGAATTAAAGCTGTTTCACCAGCGCCTCTGAGTCGGCGATGATCATTGAAGGGCATATAGGAACCAAACCCGGATACATACCTTTCTTCTATAATCTCACGAAGTAATGCATTTTCTTTGGTGATTCCATCTGCATTTTCCATACCACCGGAAGTAAAGTCAGCTTCTACATAAGCTTCATACTTGTAGTTAGCTGCATCATTAAAATTGGAATTCAAACGACCACCACTATTCAACCATGCTCTGTAGGCATTAAGAGCAACGAGGCCATTGGCAAAACTGGAACGGGCTGAGGCTTCTGCCTTGATCAACTGATTCTCAGTGTAGGTGGCCAATGGCTGGGGTTCGAATTGTTCAATTACGCCTTTATTCCCTGAACCTGAACTCTCGTCAATGGTGTAATAGCCGTGCCGTGCAGCTTCATTCGTTTTTGCATTGCCACGGTACTTATCACCAGAGGGGTTCAAAATGTCCAAAAGAAAACTGCCTGCATTACCGATATCACCCGTTCTGGACCCCGCCAAAATGGTGTAAAACAGGTTTTTATCTCCGGAATTAATGGCGGCATCTCCACGGGGAATGTAGAGCATATCACCATCAGCTGATGAAATTCCGTTATTGGCCGCGGCCAAAGCACCGGCATAGTCTTTATTGGCCAATGCATAACGGGCTTTTAAAGTATATGCCGCAGCAATCCACTTATCTTTGTCTCCCTCGAAATAGATATCGTAGGTTTCTTTCCGAGAGGATGCACTGTTCAAATCTGAAATGGCATCATCCAGGAGGCTCGACATTGCGGACAAAACCGACTTCTGGGATTCGAATTTTGGATCATCCGCGCTTCCTACAATTTCAGTATAAGGAACATCACCCATTAATAGGGCTAATGTACCAATGGCATTGGCTTCCAGTACCTTGGAAATACCCACCAGCAACTTATCGTTCGGTGCAGATTCCACTATATGGCGTGCGTTGGTCACAACACCGGTATAGGCCCGACGCCAAACCCCATTGGATTCCACCGTTGAAAGGGAGTAACCATAGATGTTTGAGTAAAGCGATGTATACCCAACCAGTTGGCCGGAAAACATTCCTGCAATCCTATTCACGTGACCCACCTGTACAATTACGTTAGCCAACTGGGCGCCGTTAAGGAATAAGCGTGCATCCACATCTGCCAGTGTGATTTCATTGGGATTATCATTGATTGACTTATCCACCTCACACCCCGTTGCCAATAAGGACAAAACGGCCAATGGTGCAAAAATACGTTTCATGGTTTTAAACCTTTTTATTTGCATTTTCATTGTCTAACTCTCCCCTTAGAAGTTTGCCGTTACTGAGAACAGGAACGACTTGGTGGATGGGTTCGCAAAATAGTCCAGACCTGAACCGGTCTGAATACCACCTACATTCACACCTGGATCTACACCAACCAACTCTTTATACCAGGCAAACAGATTACGTCCTGTGGCCGTAAAGGTGAGTGAATTCAACCCTGTCATGTTTGTAAGTGCATCTGAGTTGACCAGGTATGAAACGGACAACTCCCTGATACGTGAGTATGTTGCATCAAAAATGGCAAAGTTGTAGGCTTGGTTATCCCCAAATCCACCACCAATGCCATGCCGATACCATGCTTCATCCAACAATACGTCGCCACCACCAAAATCCTTGATATGGCCCCGTACTACTGTTCCTGCCGGGATGGTTTTCCCGTCGAAGTTTTTGAGGTCTGTCGTCAATGTAACTTCATTATCTGTATCTTTGGTTGTACCAAAACGCCTCAGTACCCATTGGGTTCGCGGCGAGTACTCACCACCTTGAGAATGTTCAAAAAGTACATTCAGGGTCAATTTATTCCAGCGGGCATTCAGGCCAAGCGTACCGCGCCAATCCGGGTTTGGATCACCCAGGGCGATCTTGGTTGAAGTGATCTGAGGAAACCCATTTGCATCGAGAACCAGTTTACCGTCCACTTTACCATTTTCTGTTTTTGAACCGGTACCATAAAGTGTCCCAATGGGGTAACCTACCATCGCCACCGAGTTAACTGAACCGGAACCCAGATAAAGGACTTCCGTCCCTGCAAGGTCTTTGACCATATTTTCATTTTTTGACCAGTTGAAGGTGAATTCAAGCCCTTGGGTGGCGTTGTTCATTACGTCCCATGAACCATCAATTTCCAAACCATCATTGGTCATTTTAGCCGCATTCTTATACTGGGTATCATAACCGGATGTTGGGGACAAGGTTGTATTGATCAACATATCATCAATGGTATTGGAATATTTAGTCAAGCTGAAAGCGAATTTGTCATCGATGAACCGGAAGTCAACACCGAACTCAGTTTCAGTTTTCACCTCTGGTTTCAATTGATCATTCCCTTTATCATCATCGACGCGGTAACCACCGCCCCACTGGCCGACAGAAACAGGATCACTATAGGAACTGTAGCTGAAACCGGATTCCGCCAATGTTTCAAACCGGTGTGCTGAGGGACGGACACCCACTTTACCATAGGCTACACGCAGTTTCGCAAAACTGATAAAAGGTGCAAATCCTTGAACCAGATCAGTGAACTGGTAAGCCACATCCATAGCAGGATAGAGATATGAATCACTGATGGTTGAATGGGTTTCATTCGCCATAGAGATATTCAGAAAGATCTTATCCAAAGCATCCAATGAAAAAACACCATATGCTCTGGTGGATCGAATAAACATCCGGCTGTTATGTGTCGAGGAGGCTTCTGCCGCCGTATTTACGTTAGTTGTATGCTTATCGGTAGCCACCAAAAATCCGTTGATGTAAGACGACAAACGGCTGTAAGCACGGTCATTCAAGTTCCACCCTGCAGTAACAAGCATTGACATGTTGCCCAAGTCAAAATTCTGGCGTGCAATGACGTCATAGTTTGTTTCACGGTTGGTGATCCGGTCAATGTCAAATGAACCGGAGTTGCGAGATGATCCGGCACTCCCCGGTGGGAAAAACCCTTCCCGGTTATCTGTGTAGGTATCAATTCCGGCCCGCAAAACCACTTCTGTACCTAAATAGGGAGTAATATTCATCTCGTTAGAAAAGATCAATCGGTTCACCCTCGTTATGTTTTTTTGTTCATTGATCGTCCATAAGGGGTTATTATAAATCGGGTTTGTACTGGAACCGCCCAAATAACGACGATAGGCACGATGCCGTCCGGGATATTCCACACCACCCCTGACATAAGTTCCCTTGTAATGTTCAATGTCAAAATCTGGCGCTGTTCTCAACAGGCCCAACAATAAACCAGTTAAATTGGAACCCCTTTGGAGCCGGTTTGAATTACTGTAGGAATAACCCGCTTTTGAAGTCATGGATACTTTATCCGACAATTTGAATTTAGTATTCAACCGGACATTATCCCGATCGTAGAACGCATTTCGAACAATCCCATCCTGACGTAAACGACTATAACTGAACAAGTATGTCTTTGAAGCGTCTCCTCCGGAGATTTGGAAATCATCCTGAGCATAACGGCCCGTTCTGAATACAGCGTTAAAGTTTTTATCTACGAAGGTATCCCTGGAATTTTTCTTCGTAATCGTATGCTGGGTAAAGTCACCCCCTTCTGAAACAAAGTAGGGCTTACTCGTATCGTAGGTATCCTCACCGCCGGCACGATCTGAAATTTTATCCCCCCATGATTCCGCATGGGTAGTCCACTTACCATTGCGCCCCTGGCCATATGTGGTTTGCATGGGCAGTCTCTCGTGGATTTCATCAAAGGATTCCGTCCGTTTATAGCTCATTTTCATGCGCCCTGTAGATCCTTCTTTGGTATTGATAACAATGACACCATTGGATGCCTTTGAACCCCAAAGGGCCGCAGCAGATGCACCTTTCAACACTTCCACTGATTTGATATCGTTGGAATTCAAATCATTGAGCCGAGATTGCTGAGAAGTACCACCGAAGCGGGATGCACCCCCATAAATTTGGGAATTGTTTATGGGCATACCATCCACAACGATCAATGGTTGGCTGGCGCCGGAAATCGTGTTTGAACCGCGAATGCGAATGGATGTCCCTGCACCGGGGTCTCCACTCACTGCATTTACAATAACATTTGATGCCTTTGCCGCCAAAGAATTGGCAACCAGTGCTTCACCGGAGCGTGTCATATCTGCTGGTGTAACAGAGACACTGGTGGAGCCTTGCTTGTCCCGGTTGGCTTCAAACCCAAGTGCAGTCACACTAACTGCTTTAAGTCCAATCGCATCAATTGCCAGTGTAAAGTTTTGCGTTATATCGCCACTGGTCGGTACACCAACGGTTACCGACAGACTTTTGTGCCCGATATAACTGGCAGTAACTGTCACAGATTGTCCTTCCACCGTTCCGGAAGGCACATCAATGCGATAGGCGCCCTCGGCATCAGCGGCCGCACCGATGGATGTTCCTTCCACAACGACATTGGCGCCGCTCAAGGGACTTCCATTCACATCTGTGACGGTTCCTTGGATTGTTGACTGGCCACTCAATACTCCTATCATCAAGGATATATAGAACGGCATATTTATGAATTTCTTCATGGGGATTGCTCTCCTCTTGATTAAACTATCAATAAATCTTTGTAAAAGAATAGGCTATATATATCCCGAATATATCTCTGGCCTACCCTTTCTCAACAGTCGAGCATATTATCAAATAATAATTCAATGCAATATTATTTTTATAATATATAAATTAT
>CAYFJU010000085.1:0-10128 GCA_964343505.1 uncultured bacterium | reverse complement strand
GCTGGGTAGCTATGTTCGGAAAGGATAAGCGCTGAAAGCATATAAGTGCGAAACCTGTCCTAAGATTAGTTCTCCCTATCATCTTGATAATAAGGCTCGTTGTAGACTACGACGTTGATAGGCCACAAGTGTAAGTGCAGTAATGCATTCAGCTGAGTGGTACTAATTGGCCGAATGGCTTTATCAATCTTTCTTGATCAATTGAAGATCCGCATCAATTCCCTAAAATTTCTCCGGTGACCATAGCGTAGGAGTTACACCCGATCCCATCTCGAACTCGGAAGTTAAGCCCTACTGCGCCGATGGTACTGCGCGGGTAACCAGCGTGGGAGAGTAGGTCGTCGCCGGGAACTTTTAAAAACCCCGTTTCTTTTGAAGCGGGGTTTTTTATTTTTATAAGGTTGTTATTTAATGAACGGATAAATATCTATTATTGAGAACTGTGATGAGGAACACAATGATACCAAAATACCTTGAAGGCTCTTTCCACTCCTCGGTAAATTAACCATACAATTCCGAATTGGTATCTGAAATGCTGAAAAGAACATTCCGAGTCCTAATGATATCTTTTGTCATCTGTTGGTCAGCCATCGCTGCTCAGGCAAAACTGGACGGCCAGTTTTATGAGTATGCCACCTATTACGTCAGTAATATTGATGTGCAGACAGGTGAATCGGATGTGCCCTTCTTCCGCTATCGTATCTATGCCGATTCATACCCTACGTATGCCAAAACTTGGTTCAGAGCCTCAGTCCTATCGCCTTCCCTCGGGATTGATTCACGGACGACATTAATTGAATTAGAAACATATCCATTTGTAATGAAAGCGGATATCGTTTTGGATAATCGAAACTTCACCAGTGGTACAACTTCACTTTTGGATGAAGGGAATCCACCTAACGTTGTACCGGTTCATATACAGATGAAAGAGTCGCTTAACGCATTGGAATTTGAATCGTTGATCAGTGCAGTGATAACTACTGGCCAGTTAGCCGATGGCGAATACCGCTTTGAGCTGAAAATATATTCAGGTTCCTCTGAAACAGATCTTTCGCTATCTGATCAGGATTCAAAAACGATCATTGTTGAATCTCCATCGGGAATTAACCTTGAATCCCCCGGGGGAGAAATAGCGGATACATCATTCAATATGGTTTATACAACTTACCCCGTGTTCAATTGGAATAAGGGATATTGCCGAAATTGTGAAACATACATCAGGGTGGCAGAATTCAAAGTGGGTTACCATTCTTCTACTGAAGAAGCCTTGCGGGATGAGAGGACACTGCCATTCAGTCAATCTGAATTGTGGTTGGAACTGGATGATGTGAGTACATTTCAATATCCGATTTCCGGCGCCCGTCCCCTTGAATATGGGAAAATTTATGTTTGGCAGGTGAAAACCAGGATTCCAACAACCAACGGTATGGAAGATCAAGTTTCACCTATCTATACTTTTAAAGTGGCCAATCCAACACAGTCCGCCAGCCCAGTTTCCGAAGGCATGCTTGTCCAAAACTTAAGGCAAGCCATTGGCGAGGACCAATTCAATGCCCTATTCGGGCCGGATAGCCCTTTGGAAGGATTTAAACCCACAGGAAATATTTCACTCAATAATACGAATATTGACCAGACCAGGCTCCAGCAAATTCTAAGCCAGATGGCCCAAAAAAAACTCAATGTTAAAACGGTTAAAGTTGAGAATTAATGTGGCTCTGATTAAAAAAATTATTATCGGCATATTTTTCGTCTCCATTGTTTTAAGCGGAGACCGTATTGCAATCGCTACGAAGGTGATCGGATCCGTCCAATATATTCGCGGAAATGAAGGCTCAAAAACACTAAAAAAAGGCCACATATTTGAAAGTGGAGATGTTCTTAAAACGGACAAAGGCGGATTTGCGGCACTGTTATTTATCGATGATAAATCGGCCTTAAAAGTCAAGGAAAATACTGAATTAATCATTGCGGGAAAGCGGACTGCCAGAGCCATCGCAAAAGAAATCAATTTAGAAGGTGGAACAATTCGGGCCCAGGTCGGAAAACAAAAGAAAGGTGATTTTATTATCAGGACCGCGGTGTCCGTCGCATCGGTGAAAGGTACAGATTTCTGGCTCATATCGGATGAAAAGGTGGGCGATTCTGTCATTGGGCTTGAAGGCATTATACTGTTATTAAACCAAATCTCAGGTGATACTTTAGATATTACCAGCGGACTGACCGGCTTGTCTGCACCGGACGGCTCTCTTCAATCATTCACGACCGATCCGAACACAATTCCGGATGATCCCACAGGTGGCCGTACGGGAGAGAATACACTCGAGATTGAATTCAAGGACGCTTCTGGCAAAAAGAAGACCTTAATCATCGAATATAAATAACATAACCGATGGAAAATCGAAGGTCATTTATTCGTGATGGGATTTATATAATCCCATTTATTTTATCATTTCAAATTGGATTTGCTCAAACCCGGATTCTACAACATTCGCCGCCCCCGAGCGGAATTATCGGCCAGGATTTAATCCTTACTGCAGCCACATTAGAAAAAACCGACCCCATTGAGGCTACGCTCTACTACCGTTTACCTGGAGGGGAGTCTTACCTGGAAGTCTCTTTCCGGAAAACAGGGTTTAATTGGGAAGCAACCATTCCCGGTTTTGGGCTTACTGAAGCGGGATTGGAATATGTTGTCGCTTTTCGATTTCAGGATGGGCGCATTGCCTCTTTTCCGCTTGAAGATCCGTTCAATCAGCCTCATTTTCTGAAGACGATTCCCCCGGAAGATCAACCTAAATTAGGTGTGTTTGGGGAATTGCCCGCGGCGGATGTGCTGATTCTTTCACCGGAACCAAATGAACTTGTTGATCAAAACTCAATACTTATTGCAACTTCCTTTTTCAATGCCAATAAGGTGGATGCATCCTCGGTCCAACTTTTCGTTGATGGAGTTGATGTTTCCTTAAAAATGTTATTTGAGGGTGGTATCCTGAGTTACGATCCTGGGCCGTTAAGTATTGGGAATCATACGGTTGAAATACAAATGAAAGATATCGATCAACAGGATATTGCACCTGTAAAATGGACATTTACCGTTGGAACAGAACGGAAAGATTTATCAGAATTATTCAAATATAACGGAAGGATTAGCAGTCGCATTTCAGCGGAGGAAGTCGCCGGAATACCACTGAATATTGCAGAAATTGTTGGCGATTTATCTTTAGATATACAGTGGGCCAAACTCAATACCGACCTGCGATTGACCTCAAGGGAATCTGAATATCTTCAGCCCCAAAATCGATTCGGCACCCGTTTTACATTTGGTAGTATTCTGGATGTAGATGTGGGTGATTTTTATCCTCGATTCAGCCCCTTTACGATTGACGGAAAACGGGTTCGCGGTGTCGGTCTGGACGCCAATTTAAAATGGGTTAGACTGCAATTTATCCAGGGAGAATTGAATCGGGAAGTCCATCAGCAAAATAGAATCAATGGTGGGTACAACATCCTGACGGATTTAACCAAAACCAATGACGATGGCTCAAAAACATATTATTTGGACCGCACCGGTTTTGCCTTCAAAAGAAAGGTATCCGGTTTAAGAATGTCATTGGATTTGTTTTCAAAAATCAAAGCAGGTGTTCATTTTATGCAAACGCGGGACGACACGAGTTCTGTCAACCGTATTTTAAATGAAGCGGAATTCACTTCGGATTCTTTAGTCCTCGGAGTAACACCAGGCACTTATAATATTGAAACATTCCGGGAAGCGGTCTCGGCCGCCGGCCATTCGTTGGAGGCGCCTCGTTCCCATTGGGGCGGGCAAAAGCCCTTGGATAACCTAGTGTTTGGGTTCAATCTTGGGACAACATTTGATGATAAAAAATTGACTGTAGATTTTAATTGGAATATGAGCATGTTCAACCGCGATATCTGGGATGGGGCTATGTCCAGGGCAGACCTCGACACAGCCTTGGATGATTCCTTGGACGGGTGGATTGGGGTTAGATATGATGATGAGGGGAAAGAAATTACCGGTACGACAAAAACTGATACAGGTATGATTATAGTTGATCCCATCAAAATCCAAGATGTCTTTATCATCAATACAAATATGTCTCCCTGGGCTCCGATTGATATTTTTGCATTAGAAAAGCATCCCATTTCAACGATCATCAATATGCCCTCTTCTGCCTTTAATATTCGACTCCGCGGCCATTATGCACGGAATAGTTTTTTAATCGAATACCGCCAGGTTGGCCCGGAATTTATGTCATTGGCGAACCCATTCCTCCGTAGCGATGCACGACAATTTACGATTTCCGACAGGGTATCATTAATGAATCGAAAAATTTTCCTCAATTTTGGCTTTAAGCATCTCGATAATAAAATCCTGAGGACAACGGTGAATCCATTGAATACCAATACAGTATTTTTGAATTTCACCTTTCTGCCCGGGCCAGGTATGCCCTCGTTTATTGTGAATTATCAATCAATCGGAAAAAATAATGAAAAGACGCAGTTAGATTCGGTCGGAAGCCAAACAGTGGATTTGCGAGAGGATTCAAAAGCGGCAACGAATATGATGGCTGTCACGGTTCCCTTTACCAGCGGCGATGTAAAACAGAATCTTACGCTGAATTTCGGCAATGTAACTAACGTGGATAACCTCATTAAAAAACGGAGTGCCGGATATCTTTTCCCAAAAACAGATTCGAAAACAATATCCATCAATCTTGCATCCGCATTCCCGAATCAATTAAAAACAATTACACAATTCAGTCAGACCAAACTTGAGATTCCTTCAATGGATGGCAATACGCTCATTAAGACACCCTATACATGGACCAATTTTTCTCTGTCGGCTAATTACCGATTACTGCAGGATAAAATGTTAGCTAAAGGATCGGTTTCCCTATTAAACAGTCAAAGCCAAATAAAGTCTCAGCTGCTCGGATTAAGAGCCGGGGCCGATTATCGTATTCGGAACAATCTATCTGCTTCCCTCATCAGTCAAATCCGGTTGAATTATATTCCGAGTTATAAAAAGGATAAACTGGATAATGATGGGGATGGAAAGGTGGATAATGCCGGTGAAGATTTAGAAATAAATTCAGCGGGTATTATACTGACACTTCAATATAACTTTTGACCGTGAAGGCCACCCCACAAAACGTCCAAAAGTACATCCAGGAACAATGGGTCGGTTGGGTTATTACACTCGGCGCCATTATTGTTGTTTCCCTATTCCACTGGATTGGAGTCTTCGATACGATTGAACTCAAAACATATGATTACCGTTTTAACTCTGTCCGCGGACCACTTACAGGCTGGACGGCGTCCGATTCCACTTATATTGACCGAGGGACCGACGTTGTATTAATCGAAGTCGATGATGAGGCCTGGCGTCTCATGCCAGAGGAATGGCCTTACCCAAGAGGGAGTGTCTGGGGCCGGGTTGTCCGTAATCTGTATAGAGCTGGTGCGAAAGTTATCGCTTTTGATATTGAATTTGATTCACCAGAGAAACGATCTGAGATTTACAAAGATTTAATTGAAACGACTACTCCAGAATATATTATTGACCAAGTACCCCATGTTCGTGATACAACTGAGGCGAAAAATATGTGGGAAGCATTACCTTATTTGATCCCGCGCCACGGAGATAAAATCTTGGGAGAAGCAATAGCCGAAGCCCAAATGTTTGGCACCGAAGTTGTTATGGGTGTAAAAATGCCGACTGAACCTTCATTGGTACCGCCTCAATATATCGCCTATCCCGTAGACCCAGTTGTTCTGGCAAAACCTGAAATGGGTTTAATCAATGACCAAATGGATATTGATGGATTTTCGCGGCGTTATGCACTTTTTGGTGTAATGGATCATGAACCAGATAAATATTATTTGACCTTAGCCGTAAAAGCGGTAAAGGCGTTTGAAGGAATTTCGGATACAACCAAACCGGAATTCGATAAAGAAAATCTCGCTTGGTCCTATGGTAACAAAACGATAAAAGCCTATGGAGCCGGCAACTCATTTTTGGTGAATTATCATGGACCTCCTTCCGGTTATAAATACCGCGGCGCAAAAGACCTCCCGGCTTGGGGTACCTTCCCAAAATATTCATTGTCCTATGTGATTGATACGGAAGATGTCACACTCAAAGACCCCATGGAAGACCTGGATTGGATGAGTCAATTCTTGCCGGGAGAAATCCCGGAATGGATCACTGCCATTGAAGATCCTCAGGAACGGCGCGAGATGATGGATGCCATGGGGCTTGGGGACGAATTTGATATCACCCAATCACCTTTTTATAACAAGATTGTTGTCATTGGTACATCGGTGGAAGTGCATCATGATTATAAGCAGACACCCTTTTATAATTTTTGGGGCATTCAGCAATTGACCCCAGGAATGGAGACGCACGGCAATGCGATCCAAACACTTTTGGATAATAATTATATCGAAGTTTTAGGTGGTCAACTCACTGAATTGATATATGGCTACCCCATGAGCCATACTTTTTTAATAGCGCTCTTGAGTTTAATCGCATTCCTGGTTTTGTCCTACTTAAATCCTGTTTCGGCAGGCGTTCTAATTATTTTAGAAGGTATTGTCTATTTTGCCGTGGCCTGCGGTCTTTTTGTGGATGATTTATTTTGGTTTGTGAAGAGTACATTGGCATCGATTCTACCCAATACAACGGTAGCAGAAAATTCGCAATTTTTTAATACACCGCTTCCAGAAATAGGGAAATCCATGATTATTCCTATTGTGGCTCCGCTGGTTAGTTTAGTGGCCACTTATACCGGCAATGTGATTTACAAATTCATCAATGAACAAAAAGATAAACGGTTTTTAAAAAGCACCTTTGGGGCCTATATATCACCCGATTTGATTGATCAAATGTATGCGGAAAAACAGGAGCCAAAACTGGGTGGTGAGGCAGGATATCATACCGCATTTTTCTCCGACATCCAGAGCTTTTCTTCATTTTCTGAAGTATTGGAACCAGAGCGGATGGTAAGTCTGATGAATGAGTATTTGACTGAAATGACCAATATTCTGTTAGATCACAAAGGCACTTTGGATAAATATATCGGTGACGCCATTGTCGCTTTTTATGGTGCCCCGGTTCCCTTAGAGAATCATGAATTTCATGCCTGTCTGACTGCTCTCGAAATGGAAAAGAAATTGGAAATCATGAGGAGTCAATGGGAAGCAGAGGGAGATTGGCCGGATTTAGTGCATAATATTCGTCACCGGGTTGGGTTGAATTCCGGGGAAATGGTCACGGGGAATATGGGTTCAGCCATGCGGATGAATTATACCATGATGGGGGATACGGTGAATTTAGCCGCCCGGCTTGAACCAGCGGCGAAACATTACGGTGTATATATCTTTGTAGCGGAGAATACCCAAATGGTCGTGGCGGACCAATTTGAATGGCGATTTTTGGATAACCTGCGCGTGAAGGGGAAAAAAAAACCGGTGAAAGGGTATGAACTTCTGGCGCTGAAAAATGAATTATCCGATGAAAAATCCCAATTGGTCCAAGCCTTTGACGAAGGGATAAATCTCTACCTGAAGCAGGATTGGGTGAAAGCGAAAAAACGATTTAAAGATTCTTTAAATTTGGAAGAAGAATTTCTGGCCCGCCCCACGACACCCTCCGCTGTTTATTTGGATCGCTGTGATTATTTCAAGAGCAACCCACCTGATAAGGACTGGGATGGTGTTTTTACTATGACCACAAAATAATAATTCAATGATTAAACACGACAAAACACACCAGCGATTTACCCGGAAATGCGGTGAATATGAAGCCTGCCTGATGTATGCCCAAAAAGATAGAATTTTAGATTTTTATCATATTTATACGCCGGATCCATACCGGGGAAGTATCGTGTCCACTTCTATTCTGAAGCACGCTTTTACCTATGCCCGGGAGAATGGGTATCGTGTTGTGCCTTCCTGCCCATATATCGCCGGGCCGTTTTTAAGCCGCTTCCCCGAATACAAAGCGATTGTGGATAAAGGGGAATTCCCCTTTTCTAAGGAAAGCAGTTAAATCTTTCTGTCTAAATGTTAAATCTGGAGATAATATGGGACTAACCATTCACTGGAAATTATCCTACGACGGATCACATGAATCCGTTAAGAAAGCGCTGCTACCTGTCTGTGATGAGATCAATAAATCACCGGGCGTTAATGCCAAGATGGCGATTCATTATTACCATGAGTCCCAACCGGAACCGGACGATGATTTATTCCGGTGGGCCTGGATGCATACCAATAAAAATATAGCCGGGGACATGCCCATATATCCGCAAGAGGTGTTCTATTTATTAGGTGATCCAGGGGAAATGTCTGAAAAAGTACTTATCTACCTTGGGCGGTTTGGGGATAACGACCATTGGGAGGGAAGCGGTTTTTGCAAAACCCAATACGCCGTACATTTTATTGATACCCATTGTCTTGTTGTGGAGTGGTTGTCTCTGTTACAAAAGCACGGCATTGAAACAGAAGTCTTTGACGAAGGAGAATATTGGGAAACGCGGGATGTGTCAAAATTGATGAATGTGTATGAGCGTTATAATAAGGTGATGGCTGACTTTTCGGATAAATTGGAAGAATCCGGTGTGGAGTTCGAAGGGGAAGTCCCCGAGTATATTAAAAGGCGGAAAGACAAGTTGAATTGAAAGTGTCCATTTAGGGGCTATTGGAATATTATTCGAGTGAAATTCTCTATATTTGGAATAATTTTCCAGTGACCGTCCCTGTAAATGGAATAATATTGTAGTCAATGTTATCATAATTGGAATAATTTGGTATTTACGAAAGGATAAACATGCCATTATTCGTCCATAAAAAGAACCCCCTGCTACAAGCAGGGGGGAAAGGTAATTCTTTTAATGCCAGACCAGCCGACCCTGCAACAGGCAGGCGCCAGCCCGGCAAAAGAAATTACACAAAATATCAAATATGTTTCAGTGAGGCTTTAACCCAATGCCCACATTAGACTGGATAGGAAAAGAAGCGGTCATTAACCACCATAACGAAGTGCCATTTCGTTTGCTGGAGCATGACCCAAAACTTTCACACGGGGAGTCCAACACCGGGAACATGCTTATTGAAGGAGATAACCTTGAAGCCCTGAAAGCATTGCTACCCTATTATAAAGGCAAAGTAAAATGTATTTACATTGACCCGCCTTACAATACCGGAAAGGAAGATTGGATTTATAATGATAATGTAAACAGCCCCCAAATGAAAGAATGGCTGGGAAAAGTTGTTGGAAGAGATGATTTATCACGCCATGATAAATGGCTTTGCATGATGTATCCAAGACTTCTTTTAGCAAAAGAATTTTTACATGAAGATGGTGTTATTTTTATTTCGATAGATGATAATGAAATAGAAAAGCTTAAAATCGTCATGGATGAGCATTTTGGAAAAGACAACCTACTTTCAAACTTCATTTGGAAAACAGAGGGGAATTTTGATAATCAAGCAAAGGTAAAAATTAATCATGAATATATTTTAGCATACACGGTTAACTATACCAATTTCCCAACACCACCCATCATTGACCCCAATATACCAAAAACAAGTAAGCTCTTTAAAACAGAAATCAGAAATACAATTGTTAAAAATGGGCCTAAAAATCCCATTAGTGGAATTTTATTACCTTCGGGTTTCCCAGCAGATTTTGAAAAAGGGATAATTAAGGCAAGAGATGATGCTTATCCCAACTATATTGAAGATATAATAGTCGAGAATTTTGAAGTTCAAAATGAAGTTGTAGCAAGTACAGGGTGGTCTTCAAAAACAATTTTTGAAAATTTTATTAATAGTGGTTTTAATACCATTTTTGACACAAAGGGACAAAAGACAAAATTCGTTTTAACTAAAACAGGGGCAATAGAAGCAGTTAAAGAAAGGGCAGAAAAACAAAGTCATGTTGTTTCAATTTTAACAAACCTTGGTAGCACTCAAAGTACAAGTGCCGATTTAGAAAAGATGGAAATCAATTTTGATTATCCAAAACCTGTTGAATTAATTGAATATAGGTCTAATAGACAAAAGCGGTTGCTGATTTAGCTGTAATTATTTGATTTTTAG
>CAYFJU010000084.1:0-10585 GCA_964343505.1 uncultured bacterium | reverse complement strand
TGAGTTTATTTTAAACTACTTTCATGTCCAAGAAAATTTAGGCACTGAGGGTTATGCGAATAAGTTCTATGGGGATACGTTGTATTCCTTGTATGATAATGGAGAAGAAGGTCCCTTCCGGAGTCCGGGATTCGACGGATTTTCATATAGGACCAGCGAGCCTGACGCACCCAAGTTTTCCTGTTATTTATGGAGCTTATATGATGGGTCTAATAATGGAAATTTTGAAGCATCACTTTATGACCCGGGCGACAACGATGATATCAATGCACAATCAATGCGTGTATTTAACAAAATAAAAGACTCCTTTACAAATAATGAAAATACACCGTCTAAATTTCATGCAGTATATAAGAATGGCTTAAGCAGCTCAGAACAGAACTCAGTCAACGATATTTATAACTTCATGTTTAATAATCAGACATATCCAATGCGTGCTGCTCAGGTATCAAACCTCACTTTACAAGAAACAGCGAGTAATGAAATAAAACTTCTGTGGTCACTACAACAATATTCTGGGGCAAAATATTATGGTAACTATCCCAGTGGCTATAGGATTTACAAAAAAAGCAATGGATTCTGGCAGACAATTGCTACTGTTTCACCAAGTGTAACCAGCTACACTTACAATTCACCGAGCATACGGCATGAATATAAAGTGTCAGCATATAATTCATCGGGAGATTCCTATAATGCGTCAACTTTCGATTACTCAATCCTTCCTCCTACGGACTTGTCCGTTACTAACGCAGGTCAGATTGGCCAATATCCAAACCTAAGTTGGACAGCCAGCACAACTGCCGGCGTTAGCAATTACAAGGTGTATCGGGGCCTCTGTGACTTTTATGGTGTCTGTACCTTTAGGTATATCGGTTCAACCACTGGAACATCGTATACTGATTACCAAATCGAGATTACCAGTCCGGACAATGCTGAAGAAAGATATAGTTACTACGTTACGGCCATAAATGGCAGTTTGGAATCAGACCAGTCTGATTGGGCCTGGGTCTGGGGTGAATACACCTTTCCCTATGGCCCCTTACCTAACGAGGAAGTAACGGGAATACCAGAATCATTTAACCTTTCCCAAAACTACCCCAACCCCTTCAACCCCACAACAACAATTAAATATGATTTGCCGGAAGTCAGTTCTGTTTCTATTGTCATTTATGATTTGATGGGGAACGAAATTATTCGTTGGACTAATGGGAATGAGTCTGCAGGTTTTAAACGCAAAATCTGGAATGCCACGGATAAAAATGGTAATAAAGTCCCAGCGGGGATGTATTTATTGAAAATGACGGCTGAATCAAAAGAAAGTCAGCAGTCTTTCACCGAAAACCGGAAAATGATCCTGTTAAAATAATTGTAATATGGGAACTCCAACTCTCGTTGATAAAAGATTGAAGCCCCAACAAAAAACCCCCGAAATTTCGGGGGTTTTGATTAAAGTGAATCAACTGCTGTGGTATCCGGTTCCGGTGGCGGGGGCACTTCGCCCCAATGGGTTGGAGATGTATTCAACTGCCATGAAATATTTTTATTCGTCTGATATACCTCTGATTCATCTCCCACACGAATGTTACTTGAGGACCATTCTGCATTAGATCGGCCGACGACAATCTCGCCCAATGCCTCACCATTATGATCCATCAATACCAATTGGGTTCCGGTGGTATCACCTACATTGAACTTCTCCCATTTATTTTCATTCTTTGAAACAAGGGACGTTCTTTTCACCTTCAGGACGCGATCAAAGAAGTTGTTCATTGTATTCTCTTTCACCACCAATGTATCATTTCCATCTATAGACCAACTTTCGCCGTTAAAGGAAAGGGAAATGGATTCATCCCCTCTAGAAATGTCAAAGCTGAAAACATCCTCTTTTTCAACATTAAAGACAGAATCACTGCTGGACCCCAGATTGCTTTGTTGAAGTTGGTTAATCCCAAAAAGGACCACCAAGACACCCAATACAATCAGGAGCCATTTCATACTTTTACCCATAGAGCTCCTCCAATACACTGCTTCTACGTTTTTGCTGACGCATTCGCACTAATCCAAATCCGACAATGAGTAAGGATGGCAACACAATGTTGATCCACTTCCAGGTTTTCTTTGCTTCATCCGAAACTTCTTCCAAGGGCCGTGAAGTAATTTCACGGGAACGCAGGGCTATCAAATCTCTGTCGCCAATGAGGTAATCGACTGAATTCATTACAAAAATATGATTTTCAGGAGACATACCACCGCCCTGATCGGACAAGAATTCAGAATCACCCACAAGCACAACCTGACTCATGATTCCATTTTCACTCACTTTTTCTGAACGGGCACCGAGAATTTTCCCGGCCTGATTAAACATGCGCAAAAAGGGATTCTGCTTCGGATCGGGATTCAGATTAAAATTTCCGCGCATTTCACCGGATTGGTTTGAGGTAAACAATAAGGGGACAAAATTCACCTGACCGGCTGTTGCTGAATCCGGTTGAATTTCACTGGCAAAAATCAATTGAATTTGCTCTAACCCGGCCACTAATGGTTCGTCTTGGTTAAAGGTGCGAATAACCGGCAGCAATGGATATTCCATGGGAACATTCATGCGAATGGGCCCCATTTGCTGCTGCACGTTCACCCGGCCGCAGACGCGGTCCGTCACCAGGTTTTCAGCAATGTTAAACCCATATGGTTCAATGATGGAAAAAATGTCCGATTGAATCGGAAATGCCTGCTGGGCCTGGAGATTCGTTTTCACCCGGTTTTGGGCAATAAAAAGGTTTCCGCCCCGATTAAGATATCCATTAAGATTTTTATTTTCGTCAGCAGTTAATGAATCCGACACACCACTCATGAGCATGGCACTAATATCCACAGGCACTTCTTCAGCCAGATTCACCGGGCGAACATTATATCGCTGGCTCAGCACATTCTGAATATTCTGAGATGGACTGTCTTGCCCTGCCACTTGGACGATACCAACAGTTGCTTTATTTGTCTCCACCAATTTTTTAATCCGGGTGGTGATTTCATATTCTAAACCGGTAGTAGTTTGAATGACAGGAAGCACTTCTTTTTTATCTTCATAGAGGATCACCATCCCCATGAGGACGCGTTTGACTTCCATTTTATCATTCTCAACAACTTGCATTTGAATTGGCATAATGCCCGCTTTTTGGGCTTCCTGCTCAATATTTTTATCATCCTCCGGTCGGAAGAATTCAAAACGAATATTTCCATCAGAAAAAGCAACATACTCTTCCAAAATATCTTGAAGGTACCGGCGGTTGTTGGCATATTCTCCAGGAAGATCATCGGAGAAATACACTTTCATCGTCAACAAGTCATCCACCTGCGTCACTACTGATTCGCTGGATGTGGACAAGGAATACATATCATTGTCTGTTAAGTCCCATCGGAAAAACCAGTTTCTTGAAATACCATTGAGTAGAAATAAAATGGTAAAAAGGATGATTCCCGGAATAAAAACTGATTTTTTGAAATCAATATTATTTAATCTAACCATGATTATTTCCACCTCCGGACTTCCACCGTTTGGATCGTGAGAAAGATGAAAAACCCAATCATAGAGAAAAAGTAAATCAGGTTTCTCGAATCAATCACACCTCGGGATATATTAGACAAATGGTAATCCACAGCTAAATATTGAATGAGTCCTGCAATTGCATGTGGTGCAAAAACTAAGGTTTTATCCAGCATGTATAACACGAGGACTAGAAATACACCAATAATAAAAGCCACAACCTGGTTTTCGGTCACACTGCTGGCATAGGTGCCTATGGCAGTGAAAGTTGCTCCCATGAGCGCCAATCCCAGATAACCACTGAATATGGCGCCAAAATCAACATTCGTGCCAACTGCGGATAGAGTTATCAAGTGAATCACTGTCGCACCCAATCCCAACAAGATTAAACAAAATCCAGCCAGGAATTTTCCCATGACAAATTCATAGGTATTGAGAGGCAATGTTGAGATGGTTTCCATGGTACCGATATTATTTTCCCGGGCGATCAATCCCATAGACACGGCCGGGATGAAAAAGAGATAAACCAAGGGTACGATATCGAAAAGCATCCGCAGGTCGGACTGCCCAAACAGGAAAAATGTATTGGTGAAAAAGTATCCATTCACCACGGCAAAAATGACCAGAAAGATGTAGGCCATAGGACTGTTGAAATAGCCCTGCATTTCCCTCCGAAAGATGGTACGAATGTTAAGCATTGGCCCCTCCTTCCGTGGTCAGGTTGCGGAAGATATCTTCCAGGTTGGTTGTGTGGGGCGTCATTTTCAGGATGGACCAGTTATTATCCACCGCATATCGGAACAGATCTTCTCGTGGATCCTGGTCCTTACCATATTCAAATTGAACTTGCTGAACCCCATTGGATTCATCCATCGCAATAAATTTCACAGATGGCAGTTTGGCCTGTATATGCTCTACGGTTTCCGACGCTGCCCCCTTAATTTCCATATTCAAAAGGACATTCCCCATGAAATTGCTCATGAGTTCATCGCTGGTGCCGTTCGCCACTATTTCGCCCTGGTTAATAATCATGATGCGATCCACTGTGGCCTGTATCTCTTGAAGGATATGACTGGACATAAAGACCAGTTTTTCTTTCCCCAGGGATTTAATCAGACTGCGAATTTCGACAATCTGGTTGGGGTCAAGCCCCGACACTGGTTCATCCAAAATCAAAATTTTCGGATCATGGATCATGGCAGCAGCCAAGCCGATTCGCTGTTTGTACCCCTTCGAGCAATCTGATATATTTTTATGCACAACACCCCGCAAACCACACTGTTCCACAACACGGGCCAAGGCTTCTTTGAATGGGCGTCCGGTTATTTTTCGAATTCCCGCCAGGAATTCCAGATATTCATAAACGCGCATTTCTGAATAAAGTGGATTGAGCTCCGGCAGATAGCCAATCTGTTTCTGGATTTCATGTGTATGATCAATAATATTCAAATCATTGACTTCAATCTTTCCGGATGTCGGCACTAGGTAGCCGGTCATCATTTTCAGTGTGGTTGTTTTTCCAGCACCGTTGGCCCCCAGGAAACCGACAATTTCCCCATCCTGAATATCAAAGGATATGGATTTCACCGCTTCAACTGAGCCGTAATTTTTGGACAAATCCGTGACTTTTATCACCGGTTTATGACCTCCTCAATTTTGGTTTTTCACTTTTGATTTAAAATCTGATCGAATGAAATACAACAAACTGTCGTAAAAAGTTCCGGCGAAGTTATAATGAAGCAATTAAAAATGAAAATGATCTAGGTTAAATTCTTTTATTACCGATCTGAATATTATCCCATTAAAAAAAGATTGGCAATTTTAAGTTGTTCGACATCCATCCTGGTTGTCGTTTGTCCTGCCATAAGTAACCAATTCGTCTATCAGGGATGATTGACGCACACGCACCGATCAAAAGTATAATGTCGCAGAAAGGTCTTCCGAATAATAGTAATTGCTAAAAATTAAACGACAAATTTTACTACATGGATAAATGTTCTTTGCGGACAAAAGCACGCCAATGCTTCCAACGCTCTTTATTAGCCAGCATTGTATTGAGAAATATTTCCGGATAGGATTCAAAATAACCATGATCCTCAATGATCTCGAAATGGGGATCACCATTTTTTTTTGTGGTTGGGAGCAGTGTTTCTTCCCCTTCAATCATTTCCGTTTTCCGGTAGCCTCGCCTTTCGCATAATCCGGAATCTAAGGTGGCTTCCATCCGGTACCATTGTCCGTCAACATGGACTGTGGCTAACGCGTGGTAGGGCAAAACACCGTCCGGAATCATTTCCTTATAGCGTGTCTGCATCAGAGGATGATCCAAGATCTTCTGGTAGTTCAATGCCGCGGGGATGCCGGCTGCTCTGAAAAAGGCCACCTGCAAATTGGATTTTTGGTGGCACATACCATTTTTTTCTGCCAACACGGATGAAGCTTTCCAGTTATTCTCGCTATCAATGATAGGGGCAAAATTGTAAACAATCTCATCCCGGATGAAATTGAAGATGGCCCGAACTTTTTCCCAGTCACCTTCAAGTCCATCGATCAATTCATTCGCTTTTTGGGTAATTGCAGGATGGTGATGGTCAATCCAATCATCGGCGATTAGGCAGGCATTTAGATCCAACCCATCCGGGTCGGGAATACCGGTGACTGTGAGTTCTCTTAAGGTGGACATAATTATTGTATTGCGTTAAAAAAGGGAGATGAAGCTACAATATATTTTATGAAATCAAAGCAGCTTCTTAAACTATTTGAATTATATTTTACTAAGCATATACATTAAGTTATACCAGAACTAACCGGAGGCTCAAAATGAAGCAAAAAAACCATCATATCATTCCGTTGATTATCGCTTTTTCTTTTACCCTGCCACTGTTGGCGCAAGAGCATCCAGAGAAACCGCCCCAAAAGGCCCAGAAAAAAGAACATCCCGTTGAACATCCCGAAACAAAAACGGCCGCAATCATTACCAAGGATAATTTGGCCGAAGAGATAAAACACTACATTCACTCCCATTC
Organism: uncultured bacterium; assembly: GCA_964343505.1. Classification (GTDB taxonomy): domain Bacteria; phylum Fidelibacterota; class Marinisomatia; order Marinisomatales; family TCS55; genus TCS55. The sequence continues at coordinate 4,018 of CAYFJU010000084.1, read as the reverse complement.
AGGGAAAGATAAGCTCTTTATTGTGGAAGATGAGCAAAGTGGCAAAACACTGAAATTGGAATTGGTGAAGGTCCATAAAGAGCGCTTGTCTTCTGTGGGCAAGGACACTTATTTCGCCTGTGCTGATTTCAAAGCTGATGACGGAAAAATCTACGACCTGGATGTATTCATGAGCGGGAAAAATGCTGAAGATTTATCCTTCCAACAATTTCATGTGCATAAAGAAGCCGGCGTGGAACGATACAATTGGTCGGAAAAAGATGGCATTTGGAAGCAAATCCCCTTAGAGAAACCTCAGCCCCAATAGCGATCAGAGCCTAATCAGTTTCGACCACCTTGAACTGAAAATCTTTGGCATATCCCAAACTGGGGACGCCGTTCACTTTCACATGGGGGTATACTGAAAAATTCACCACATCTCCGGCGCTACCACCGGGCAAGGGGATATCCCGCCCCACCGTAAATTTCACCCGGCGCGCATCCAGGTGCCCGAAAAAATAATCCTCCTTTTCAGGATGCTTATCCGCTTCCGAAATATCAACCGGCACCCAGCCTTGCCCTTCCTGATAAAATTCTGCCCAGCAATGATACCCATTCACAACCCCCGCCGACCCCTCAGGAATCGGGAACCCGATTGAAAACCGCGCCGGGATCCCCTTCGTTCGCATCAGTGCATTGAAGTAACTGTGGTAATCGGTGCAATTTCCCTTGCCAATATCGCAGGCATAGCGGGCGTCCCCCTGGCCCCAGCCAATTCCTGTTTTATCGTATTCCATATGGTCCAGGATATAATTATATAACCGTCGACCGGCTTGCCCATTTTGGGGTGTGACTGAATCAGCAATCTGCACAAATTGATCATCTAAGGGTACTTTATCAAAAGATTGTAAAAACAGGCTGTGGTCGGCTGCTTCAATTTGAACCGGCACCACTTGGGCCTCCTGCCGCCAAACAGAAAAACGGATGATTAATGTTTCGGGCCCGGTTACTTTGTGAGGCGGAATATGAAGAAATAGATTGCCGTAAACAGAATCAGTTTCAAAACGGTAGGGTTGCGCAAAATCCACTGTTCGCTTCTCAATGGTTTGGAATTGCCCCGATTGGGGCAACGGAATCCAGGCTTCGACGGTTCCCGCTTCCCGGAAATGGACTTCGTACTGAAAATCAAACTTTAACCCGTCGATTTGTTTGGTGGCGCAGGAAATGAATAATAGACCGACCGGGATAATGAATTGGCTAATTTTTATCATGGATTAGGCGCTTTTAAGTGATTGGTAAAGTATACAATCGTTTACTGAGGATTTTTTATAAGGCAGAAATTTACAGTGCAGATCGTGCCACTTGATAGCTGATTTACGTATTCATCTTTTAATCAAGCTCTGGGAACATTTTCATCGTTACAAACGGCAAACAGTAATTCCTGGATCACCTGATCCTCAGTGACCGGAATAACAGGAAGCATACAACCGTCGAGTAATTGTTTATCCCGGTTCAGAAGAAATTGATTGATTTTGTTAATCAATTTACTTTGATTTTTATTTCTGTCTTTCATGGTGGTTTCTTTTTTTGGCCCCCTTAGCACAATAATCATACCACTTCAATTTGGATACCTAAATTGTCAAAACAATGCCAATCCGACATACACATGAATGCTTCTTACCTTACATTTGTCAGATCAATCCCCGATAATTTTCACCAGTACTCGTTTATCGCGACGGCCATCGAATTCACCATAAAAAATTTGTTCCCAAGTGCCAAAATGCAGGCGCCCTTCAGTGACAGCCACCATCACTTCCCGGCCCATGACTTGCCGTTTATGATGAGCGTCGCCATTATCTTCCCCCGTCCGGTTATGGTGATAACGCTGAGGGCTGGGATCAAATGGCGCCAATGCTTCCAACCAGCGCTTATAATCTTCGTGCAGGCCCGGTTCATCGTCATTGATAAAAACGGAAGCAGTGATATGCATGGCATTCACCAGGCACATCCCCTCTTTAATACCGCTTTCTTCCAGGGCCATTTCCACGTGGGAGGTGATATTGACAAAATCCATCCGCTCCGGGATGTTGAACCACAACTCTTTATGAAACGATTTCATTGAACTCCTTTTAATTTGACAATTTTCATTCAGATTCTCCTTTCCAAATTTGAACAACCCTTCCCCAGATTAATTCAATATGCCGGGGCGTTGAACCACAGCAGGTACCGATGATTAATGGCACTAAATCCAGATAAGTTGAAATTGTTTTCATGAAAGAATGCTCATCAACTTTCTTTACCATTTCACCATCGGGTTCCGGTTCTGACAAACCTAAATTGGGATAGACACCCCAATCACCTCCCCAATCCGTTATCAATGTTTCAAGAGTTTGGTTTGTTTTTTCGATTGTATTACAATTCAATAAAAGGCATTTCACATTCTTTTTTTTAGCCAAGCAGTATACATCATCTATATCATGGCCGGATAATAAATGGTCTCTGTCTTTTATGATCAGGCTCAACCAGACATCTTTGTTAAAACCCTGAACTGCATTGAGGGCCGCTTCAATTTCATCTAAATGCCCCATGGTTTCAAACAGGATCACATCCACCCCCGCTTCCATAAACCATTCGACCGTTTCACCATAAGTATCCTCAGCGGCTCCTTTCCCAGGAAAGGTCTCCGGTTCATAGCAATCCTCAATAGATGTCATGGATCCGGCGACAATTTTCGCATCCGTTGATCGCGCCAATTCTACCGCTTTCATTAAGCTGGTTCGAGCCCGTTCCGATGCCCGTTTGGGAGAGAAGTCTGCTTTGCGGTAGGACCAAGTGGTGGTGCGGAATGTATTGGTGGTAATGACATCTGCCCCGGCGGAAACATAATCTTGGTGGACAGCGCTGACGATCTCGGGATGGGCCAGGTTAGCCTCCGCTGACCAAAGGGGCAATGGCAATTCCAAACCACGGGCCATAAGCTCTGTCCCCATGGCGCCATCCATGATGAGAGGTCTATTCTTCACAGGCACTTTTACATTCTGCTAAGGTTTCAAACGGCACCACACCATCACAACCCCCCCAGGTAAAACTTTTACACTTACCCTCATTTTGATCAAAATAGAAGCGCTTGATGGCCGCCATACAATCCCCTGGGTCTGGTTCTAAGTAACAGTTTACAGGCAAAGGCGGCGGCTTCTTTTCTGGACAAGCCGTGAAAAACAATGCAATGAATATAATTGGAAGGTGTCTCATTTGAACCATTCGATCAACCTGAGAATGAAAATTATGATCAGGTTCAATATAATCAATGAAGTCAGGGGAAAGTAAAATTTCACCTTACCGGATCCCAGGTGGATATCACCCGGGAGACGGCCGATCCAGCCCAATTTATCTGAAAATTGGTTCATGATGAGGCCGATCACAATAGCGGCGATACCGAAATAGATGATCCATCTGCCCATGTCTTTCATGTTCAAAATTACAGGAAAGATCAATTTTTCACAATCAACTGTAGAGACGCATTGCAATTCGTCCTTACATGAGAATTGTCATTTAATTAAGGAGCTTAAAAAAATCAGACTGTCGCAAAAAAAGCGCGGCTAATGGTACATTTACGCACGAATGTTGGTGACACGCCCATATTACCCCCTACTCCTGCAACAATAGATTTCTCAGTTCTGCTAAAACATCAGGGGTAGCCCAACCCCGGCCAACGATCATAAATAATTCCCCTGAATAATTCGCCCGCCAGCCCTGACCAGCCGAAGGCGGGCTGGCGACTAATGACGCCAAGGAACCCAGAGCATAGTAAAGCAAAATACTACAGTGATTCTTACTGTGAATCTCTCTTAAGAATATGAATACTAGGTTTTGCCACGAAACTGTCAAAATTCTTGGTGTTCCTTCGTGCGTCTTATCGGCGGATGAATAGATTGGTTTAGAGTCAAAAAATAATTTTATCGGAAAATATCATTTTTTACTTGCGTATTAAATTGTCATTGCTGTACTATTGGTACAAGTAGTACATAGGATAATTCAA
>CAYFJU010000083.1:0-10964 GCA_964343505.1 uncultured bacterium | reverse complement strand
TGCATCTTAAACGCAGAATCTATGACCCTCCAAAGGCGGACAGGCAGGGGAGAAAGTATATGGTTTCATCTTTTGGATAAAAGGGGTCTTATAAATTGAATATTGAATCCTGAAATGATAATTGTTTCAAAAATGGAATAGAAAAATATGAGTAAAGTCATCATCACTTGCGCCATGACCGGCGCCCAGCAAGGGAAGGAAGTCAATCCAAATTTACCGGAGCAGCCCCATGAAATTATCGAACAAGGGTTGGAAGCCTGGAGGGCTGGCGCTTCCATTATTCATATTCATGCCCGGGATACGTCCGGTAAAGCAGCATCAGATGTGGAGATTTTCAGAGAGATCGCACAGGGACTCCGGCAAGGCGGCTGCGACGCGATTCTTAACTTGACCACCGGCGGGGCAGTTGCGGGATTACCCTTGGACGAAAGGCTTCGTATTATTCCAGAACTGCAGCCGGAAATTGCATCATTTAGCTTGGGCTCCGGCAGCTTGTTGGGGCGCTATGATTCAAAAAATTCCAAATGGACGAAGGATAAATATGTCCCCCTTTTTCAAAGTTATCATGAAATGGAAAAGGGCACTCGACTCATGCAGGCGAATGGCGTAAAACCGGAAATTGAGATTTACCATGCCGGCATGATGAATAATCTCCACGTGTTGGATGGCATGGGTGTTTTCGAAAGACCATTGCTCATCAATTTTGTCATGGGAATTCCCGGCGAAATCACACCGGCAGAAAGTGAAGACTTGAGATTCCTTGTGAATAAACTCCCCAAACATGCCAATTGGCTCGTTACGGGAATCGGGGGGAAAAATCATTTTCGTATTACAACGGCAGGAGTGCTCATGGGCGGCCACCTGCGGGTGGGCATGGAAGATAATATTTATCTGGAACGGGGAAAATTAGCAGAAAGCAATGCCCAACTTGTTGAAAAATCTGTTCGCCTATTGAATGAGATTGGGATTGAGCCCGCATCCCCGGAGGAAGCACGCCAAATCCTTGGTGTTAAATATCAGGATTATGGTGTATCATAATAAAATTAGGAGACATTAACATGGACAATTCTGTACTGATACAAATCAAAAACGGTATAGGCACGATGACATTTAATCGTCCGGAAAAATTCAACTGTATCAGCAACCCTGTATTGGAAATGATTATTGATAAATTAACCATTTTGTTAGATGACCCTGCAGTTAAAGCAATTGTACTCACCGGAGCTGGGAAGGCTTTTTGTGCCGGAGCAGACATGGATGAAATGAAGCCCCGTGAAGCGGGAGAATGGGAAACAATCGTCGAGCGGTTTCTGGTACCCATACGACTCATTGCTGAAGCGGATAAGCCGGTAATTGCATCCATAAACGGTGATGCGGTTGGCGGCGGATTGGGTATTGCAATAGCCAGCGATATGCGGATTGCCGTGGAGTCAGCCCGGTTTTGCGCACCCTTCATTGGCATTGGTTTGGCGGGCTGTGATATGTCCGCTGGTTATTTTTTACCCCGTCTTGTTGGTATGGGCAGAGCCACAGATATGATGATGACGGGTCGGTTTGTACTGGCCGATGAAGCAGAAAGCATTGGCCTTATTAATCGTGTAGTCCCGGCAGAAGCACTTCATGAAGAAACCATGAAACTTGCCAACAAACTGGCTTCTTTTTCATCCGTTGCCATGGCGAGAACCAAAAGAGCTATCCGCCGCTCCATTGACCGGGATATGAATAGCGAATTCGATTATGAAATTTTGGCGCAGATTCAATGCCTCCAAAGCCAAGAGCACCGGGATGCAGTTGCTGCATTCAAAAAGCGCTGGGAAAAATCCCCCAAAAAGGAAGGATAACCATGAAGGCAAATTTTTTCAAGTTTACAGAAGAACAACTATTGTTCAAATCAGAAGTTGAACGTTTCGTTGATAACGAAATTCGACCCTATGCCCGGGAATGGGATGACCAGGAAAAATCACCCATTGATGTGTTTAAAAAAATGGGATCGCTGGGATGGCTGTCCACGGGTTTTTCTGAAAATGTGGGCGGCATTGGCGGCGCAGTGGAGTTTTCATTATTAATTGAAACTCTGGCAGCTGGTTCATCCGGAGTTGCCCTGACGGTAAATGTACACTGTGGATTGGCAAGCGCAGCTTTGGAATATCTCGGAACTGACGGACAAAAAAGTAAATATTTAGAACCGGCACTAAAAGGAGAAATACTCGGATGTTGGGCCTATGCCGAACCGAATGCCGGCGCCGATGTAACCACAGTTGAATGCAAGGCAACAGCAGATGGAGATGAATTTATTTTGAATGGGTCCAAACTGTATATCACCAACGGAACATTTGCAGATTTTGCCATCGTGGTTACCCGAACATCCAGCGATCCCGGATTAAAAGGAATTTCATTATTTATTGTGGACAAGGATACGCCTGGTTTTGCGCGAAATGAAATGAAAAAATTGGGCATGAGAGCGTCAGAAATGGCTGAACTTGTTTTCACCGATTGCCGTATTCCAAAAGAGCAGGTGTTGGGCCCACTTGATTCCGGATTTCGATCTGCATTGGTTGTCCTTTCCAAAGGGCGGGCGACTGCAGCGGCCTTTGCGTGCGGTATTGCCAGTGAAGCCATAAAACAAACAGCAGAATATGTAAAAGCGCGAAAGCAGCATGGCAGACCACTTACGGATAAACAATTCATTCGCTTTACGCTGGCAGACATGAAGACACGATTGGAAATTTCAAGAACGCTGACTTATAACAGTGCCCGGCTTATTGATGAAGGAGAATCCTTCGATTTGGAATGCTCCATCGCCAAATTATTTGCTACAGAAAGTAATACCTGGATTTGCGAAAGAGCCCTTCATCTCCATGGCGCCCAGGGATATATGATGGAAAGTGATATTCAAAGATTTTACCGGGATTGCAAGGTGCTGGAATATGGTGAAGGATCCAGTGAAATCCAGCGGGAAATGATTGCTGCTGCATTATTAAAATAACCGCATTTTTGTAAAAATAATTTAAGGAATAAGATAATGGGTATGAATCCATGGAATGACGAACATGAACTTTTTCGAAGATCTGTCCGCCAATATGTAGATGAACAGTTGGTTCCCAACGCCAATGAATGGGAAGCGCAGCGGGAATTCCCAAAATCAGTATTTACAGACTTGGGAAAATTGGGCTATCTGGGAATTCGCTATCCGGAAAAGTACGGCGGCAGCGAATTGGACTATTGGTACACCATGATTCTCTGCGAAGAATTGGTTCGCTCCGGTATGCTGGGTTTGGCTGTGGATGTGATGGTACAGTGTGAATTTGCCATCAATGTGATTAATTCAGCAGCCACCGAAGAACAGAAAGAACGATTTTTAAAACCGGCAATCGCCGGTGAAAAGCTGGTGGCCCTGGGCTTAACAGAACCGGGTGGTGGGTCCGATGTGGCGGGCATTCGAACCAAAGCTGTAAAAGATGGAAATGATTACATTATCAATGGCTCCAAAACGTGGATCACCAACGGTACCCGAGCCGATTATGTCACATTGGCCGTTCGTACGGGCGAAGATCGTTATGGCGGTATGAGCCTGATAATAGTGCCCACGGATACGCCGGGATTTGAATCGAATCGAATTGAAAAAATTGGCTGCCATACATCTATGACAGCGGAATTGTTTTTTCAGGATTGCCGGGTGCCGGTGGCGAATCTTCTGGGGGAAGAAGGGGGTGGATTTAAACTGATCATGACTCATTTTATGGGGGAGCGAATTGTGTTAGCCGGTTTTGCCAATGCATTGATGCAGCAGGCTATTGATATGGCTCTTGCCTATGGCAGGGAACGGAAAGTGTTTGGCAAGTCGGTGACATCCTACCAAATCTGGCGACACCGTTTAGCTGATGTAATTACGAAAGTAGAAGCATCAAAACAAATGGCATATCATGCCTGTGATAAATTAAACAAAAAAGAAGATTATGGTGAAACAGCCGCCATGGCAAAATTATTTTCTACAGAATTGGTGCGACCGGTGGTGAATGAGTGTTTCCAGATTTTTGGCGGGTATGCCTATGCAGAAGAATATCCCATCGCTCGGATTTATCGGGATGCAGGCGCCATGACAATCGGAGCTGGAACCAGTGAAGTCATGCGGGAAATTATCGCCGATGCGAATAAAATTGGCATAGAAAAAAAATGAATAAAAATGAGAAAATCAATCGCCAATTCATTGCCGCATGGTCAAATCTAAATGCGGAAGAATTAGCCGATTATTTTACAGAAAATGGTGTGTACTATAATTTGCCTTATGATCCCGTTAAAGGGAAAGAGAACATTGAGAAATTCATCGGGCAATTCATCCAGAAATGGACAGCAACCGATTGGGATATAATTTCCATTTTAGCGACAGATGATTTGGTCATGGTTGAACGGTTGGATCGAACCAAAGTGGGTGATAAAAATATTGACCTTCCCTGTACCGGCATTTTTGAAATGAAAAATGGGTTAATCAAAGAATGGCGGGATTATTTTGACGGGGCAACCTATTTCAATGCCCTGTCTTCGTGAGTTGTTACAAAGTTAAAATTATTAAAATTAAAATAAGGAGAGAAACGAATGTCAGATTCTATTGGAGCAATTGATTCCTGGGCAACCTGGATACCACCGGAAGGGGCAAAAAATTGGCCCGATTCCTTCCATCATGCGTTTAAAAACTACAAATCAGATCCCAGAATATTTTCAGGAATGAGCATCGAAGAAATGATTGTGGATATGGATGAAGCAGGTGTGGATATTTCCATCTTGTCGTCGTTTGAATACGATGGCGTGGAAGTGGTATCGAATCAGCAGGTGGCTGATGCGGTGAAAAAATATCCCAAGCGATTTGTGGGTTGCGGTACGGTGGACCCCCGGGGCAAACCGATGCAAGTATTGGATGAATTAAAATTTATGGTGGAAAATCAAAATATGGTTTGCCTGCGCTTGGAGCCCTATGCTTATGGCGACGGCATGACCGGTACTCCGCCCAATGCCAAAATGTACTGGCCGCTGTATGCCAAATGCTGTGAGTTAGACATTACTGTTTCCATTCAAGTGGGGCACACGGGACCATTATTACCGTCTGAAGCAGGACGTCCTATTTATCTGGATGAAATCGCCCTGGCTTTCCCGGATTTACGAATTATCGGTGCACATTTAGGTCAGCCTTGGCACGAAGAAATGATGATTCTGGCCTGGAAACATCCCAATGTTTATATCGAAACGTCTGCTCGCGTTCCCAAGCATTGGCCTGAATCTTTTGTCAAGTTTGCTGACACATACGGGCAGAATAAAACCTTGTGGGCTACGGATTATCCTTTACTTCCCTTTAAGCGGTGCATTGATGAAATTGACGATTTGAATATTCGTTTTGAATCGAAGAAAAAGCTGCTTCGGGATAATGCCATCCGTGCATTCAAATTGGAAAACATTATTTGATGAAAGCACTTTTCTTCCATAAAGGTAAAAATGAATTAATCGAAAACACCTTACCTAAACCAGAACCAAAAGCCCATGAAGTTGTCATCAAACTGTGTGCCTGTGGTATTTGCGGAACCGATGTTCATATCGCCAGGGAGTTCACAATCCCCACTGCATTTTCACCCATAGTTTTAGGACATGAACCGGCAGGGGTGATTGCTGAAGTTGGTTCTGATGTAACAGATTGGCAGATTGGTGACCGGGTTGTGACCTACCCCAGCGCTTTTTGCGGTTCTTGTATTTCCTGCAAAAATGGTCGGGAAGGCCTGTGCATGAAAGGTGAAATATTTGGACTGATGCGACACGGCGCTTTAGCAGAATTCATGACGGCGCCTGCAAGGGGATTGGTGAAATTACCCGATTCAATTCCTTTTGAAGTTGGCGCCATTTTAACCGATGCTGTTTCAACGCCCTACCATGCGGTGGTGAAACGGGCCCAGCTTGAAAAAGGTGAAACGGCAGCTATTTTCGGAGTCGGCGGATTGGGGAGTCAAGCCGTTCGGTTTTGCAAACTATTTGGTGCAGCCCAAATCATTGCTGTGGATATCAATGAATCTGCCCTTGAATTGGCAAAAAAAATTGGTGCCACCCATATGGTGAATGCCGGTGATGACATCCCTGCCCATAAACAAATCCGCGGGTTGACAGACGGCATGGGTGTAGATGCAGCATTTGAATTTATCGGCCGGACAGATACGATAGAAATGGCAGTAAAAAGCCTCCGCCGCGGTGGGCGTGTGGTGGTATCTGGAATCGGGATGGAAAAAATGGTGCTGCCGCCCATTCGGTCTTTTGTGGGCAATGAATATGAAGTGCGCGGTTCCATGGGTTTGGATATGGAGGATTTGCAGGATGTAATGGCGCTGGTGGAATCAGGAAAATTGGATTTATCTGATGCAGTTAAGCCTGTTGGCTTTGAAGATGTAAATGATGCTTTGTCAAAATTAGCCCGGGGGCAATCGGAACACGCACGCTATGTGTTAAGTCACGGATTGGGAAAATAATGCATCATCCGGTAATTGTAGATGCCATCAGATCGCCCATAGGGAGTTTGCGGGGGAATTTATCAAGAATTCGTCCGGATGATTTGGCGGCGACCCTTATTAAGGAATTAACACAACGAAATGAATTTGACCCCCAATTGATTGAAGAAGTGTATTTGGGTTGTGTGAACCAATCGGGAGAAGATTCCCGAAACGTTGGCAGAATGGCTGTTTTGTTGGCGAACTTGCCGGAAACCACTTCTGGAACGACTATAAATAAATTATGTGCATCAGGAATGGAAGCAGTAAACCAGGCTGCCCGTTCAATCCAGGTTGGGAATGGGGATGTTTTTATCGCCGGCGGTGTGGAAAGCATGTCCCGGGCACCCCTGGTTATGTCCAAACATGAACTGACTTTTGGGGGCGGAAATCGAACTGTTTATGATTCCACATTGGGCGCACGATTCGAAAATCAACGATTTGTGGAAATGGGCTTTAATGATTCCATGGGACAAACGGCAGAAAACCTGGCTGAAAAACATAAATTCACCAGGGAAGAACAAGATGCTTTTGCATTGGAAAGTCATGAAAAAGCCATTGCAGCCATTGATTCCGGAGCATTCTCTGCAGAAATCATGCCGGTCATGACACACCAGCGCAAAGGGGACCCTATTGAAATACTTCACGATGAAGGCCCCCGTCGAGACACATCATTGGGAAAATTATCGATATTGCCGGCAGTTTTTCGTAAAGGTGGTTCCGTAACACCGGGGAACAGCTGTAGCATGAATGATGGTGCGGCGGCACTACTCATCATGTCTGAAGAAAAAGCAAAAGAATTGGGATTGAAACCCATGGCAAGAATTATTGGTTCGGCTTCAGCTGGTGTGAATCCCCGATTTATGGGAATCGGTCCCGTTCCCGCAACCAATAAAGTTTTGAAGCGAACCCGACTTTCACTCGAAGATATGGCGTTGATAGAATTGAATGAAGCATTTGCGATCCAGGCATTGTCAGTGATTAAAAAACTCGGCATAGACAGGAAAAAGTTAAATGTAAATGGCGGCGCGGTGGCATTGGGTCATCCCCTGGGGTGTAGCGGCGCCAGGATTATTACGACCTTGCTATATGCATTAAAAGCACGTGGCGGGCGCTATGGTCTTGCTACTATGTGTATCGGCATGGGGCAGGGTTTGGCGACCATTGTTGAAAATTTAGAATAGGAATCAAAATGGAATTAAAAGATGCATTAAAAGAACTGGAATCCAAAATTGGTGACGAATTGCACGTCGGTTCCTGGTTTACCATTACGCAGGAACGCATAAATCAATTTGCGGAAACAACATGTGATTTTCAGTGGATTCATGTGGATCCGGAACGGGCTGCAAAGGAGTCACCATTCGAGTCAACCATTGCTCATGGTTATCTTACCTTATCCCTGATTCCCTTTCTCACGGAATCCATTCATCCGGAAAAACCATCCATAGCCTGTGCAAAAAGATTAATTAATTACGGTTCAAATAAGGTGCGATTCCCCAGCGCCGTAAAACCGGGAGCAAGAATCCGAACCCGCAGTGTGTTGGCAAGCGTGAAAGAAGTGAAAGATTCCCTGGAAATCGTAAAAAAAATAACAGTTGAAATTGAAGGCTCGGGGAAACCGGCCTGTGTGGCAGAAACTGTGGGTCGGGCATACTTTTAAAATTGGAGAAAATTATGAATGTAATTTCATTTAAAGACAGAGTCGCGGTAATCACAGGTTCTGGTGGCGGTTTGGGAGAAACATACGCTCTGGAGCTTGCCCGGCGGGGCTGCAAGGTAGTGGTGAATGATCTCGGCGGCGCCAGGGATGGTTCAGGCGACGGGAACGCCATGGCAGACATTGTTGTGGAAAAAATACGCGCTGAAGGCGGTGAAGCAGTTGCAAGTTACGACGGCGTTCACACCAAAGAAGGCGGAGAGAATATTATTCAGACGGCATTGGATACTTACGGAAAATTGGATATTCTGATTCATAATGCAGGAATTCTCCGGGACCGCAGTTTTGCAAAAATGACCGAAGACGAATGGCGCGCCGTCATGGAAGTCCACCTGAATGGCGCCTACTATGTGACTCATCCCGCTTTCACTGTGATGAAGGAAAACAATTATGGTCGTATTCTACTGACGACTTCTTCTTCAGGACTATTTGGGAATTTTGGTCAAAGTAATTATTCTGCAGCAAAAATGGGACAGGTGGGACTCATGCACGTACTCACCATCGAAGGTGCAAAATATAATATTAAAGTAAATGCCATTTCGCCCGGCGCCTTTACCCGCATGACTGAAGATTTAAGCAGAGAAGGACTGCCGGACGTTTCACGGAATCCGGAACATGTGACCCCGGCTGTGGTCTATATGGTATCGGAAGATTGCCAGGAATCAAATACCATCATCCATGCCAGTTACGGTTTTTTTGGCCGTGTTCAAATTGCCTATAATCCGGGAATATTCTTGGGAAAAACACCCGTATCCGTGGAAACATTCGCTCAAAATTGGGGCGAAATAACGGATGAGAATCATTTGAAAATTCAAAATAAAACGCCTTATTTATTTTATGCCATGAATCAGTCAACAGGCGAAGTTGAATGAGGAAAGTTTTTTGAATCAACATGATTTTGATATAAAGCCCATAAGAAAAGGGTCACCATTAGTCGCCGGGACATTTGGTGCTGTCATTGGATTTGAGATTATCGAACGTATTCCAGGAAAATGTGTCTGTACATTGAAGATCAGGGATGAATTATTGAATCCACAGGGGGCGCTTCATGGCGGTGTAACATTCTCTATTGCAGATTCAATTATGGGCGTCGCCTTGTATGATTCACTGGCTGACAATGAGACTTGCGCAACGGACGAATTACAAATTAAATACCTGAAATTTGTAAGAACCGGACATTTAAAATGTACTGCTGAACTCACTAGAATTGAGGATAAAAAGGGTTTTGTGGAAGCGAATATCACGAATGGTGGTATTCTTATTGCCCAATTAACAGGTACATTTCATATTATAAAAAAAAGAAATAATAAATGAATATCCCCAACTATGGTTCTTGACGGATTTTGTGTATTAGATTTTGGACGTTATATTGCCGGTCCTTTTTGTGCAGCACTTTTGGCAGATATGGGCGCTGATGTGATTCGCATCGAAAAAGTAGATGGCGGGGATGATCGTAATGTTGCTCCCATTGCTCCGGACGGCAGCGGCGCCCTGTTCATGGCGGCGAATCGAAATAAACGCGGTATGACCCTGAACCCCATGAAAGAAGAAGGGCAAGTTATTGCGAAAAAACTCATTGCCACTGCAGATGTAGTGGTGGCCAATCTGCCCTTACCGGCGCTCAAGCAGATGGGGATTGATTACGAAAGTCTGAAAGCGGTAAAAGAAGATATTATTTTAGTTATGAATACTGCATTTGGGTCTGAAGGAGGATACAGCGAGCGAGTGGGGTTTGACACAGTGGCGCAAGCAATGTCCGGTGCCATGGATCTCACGGGATTTAGCGGAAAGCCGTCCAGAAGTGTGGTGCTGTTTGAAGATTATGGTACAGCTATGCTAGGCGCCTTTGGGACAGTCTGCGCACTCATGGAACGAGACAAAAGCGGCAAAGGTCAAATTGTAGAAACATCGCTTATGAAAACGGGATTGAATTATATGAATCCATTGATTATGGAAAAAATGATGGCCTGCATTACACGGCAGCAGCAGGGAAATCGCAGTTTCTGGGGTGCACCGGCTGACACTTACAAAACCCAAGACGGCTGGCTGGTTGTGTCTGTTTTAGGACAAAGTTTCTTTAAACGGTGGACAGAACTTGTGAATCGCCCTGACCTGCTCAATCACCCTCTTTTGCAAACAGACGCATCCCGGTCGGAACATGTTGAAATGATTGATAAAGTCATGGTGCCGTGGTGCAAAAAAAGAACAACCGAACAGGCAATCCGGGAATTAAATGATGCCAGGATTTCTTGCGCGCCGGTTTACACGATAAATGAAGTAATTTCGGACGAAGAAATAATGAATGATTCAATTATAAAAAATATACCCTACCCCGATTCTGAAAATCCCGTTCCATACGTAGATACACCTGTGAGCCTGTCCCAATCGCCTGGTTCTGTGAGAACTGCGGCTCCTGTTGTTGGTGCAGACACAGAAATGATTATGACTGAATTGGGATATAATAAAGATGAAATTGTTCGTTTAAAGGACAATCGGGTTATATGATGGGAATTAATGCTGCCATCTGAAGTCTGGTTTCCACATAAAAGCCCAAGCTATGATGAAGTGGGTTCTCTGTCAATCGCCAGTGATCCGTGAGGGATGGAAGAACTGCTGCATGGCGCATCCATGGGCATGTCTCTACGGGGCAAAATTGATATTTCATTGATTTAGGTCAGTACTGTCCGGTTAAAATAGTACCAATTGAGGCACCGGTTCCCTTATCTTTT
>CAYFJU010000082.1:0-12249 GCA_964343505.1 uncultured bacterium | reverse complement strand
TCTTGAGTTTATTTTAAACTACTTTCATGTCCAAGAAAATTTAGGCACTGAGGGTCAACCTTAAGGGTGAGCGTATCACTATCATTATTATTTTCATTTACATCGAATGCGCGAATAAAAATTTTATAAGTACCATCCTTATAGTTATTTGTGTTCCATTTTAAAACATAAGGGTATTCCTCATCAATTATAGAATTATTAGTACTATCGATCCAAAGTTCAACCTTTTTAATCCCCTCGTTATCTGTCGCAGTGCATTTTATGTATACTGTTTCATTTACAACAGAGCTATCTTGCGGTGATGTAATTACGACTTCTGGAAGAATCATATCTGAATCATTTTTATCTATGCAGGATACCAAAAATAAAAATACTATGCGCAAATCAGTTTTCAGTTTGATTTTCTTATATAATTTCATCATTTTGATATGAGTTTGATTGACGAATAATGGTTAATTCCTTAAGATTTTATCAATTACACGTAGTTCAAACTTGAAAAACCCGAAAAAATTAATCATGCATAAAAAGAAAATCAAAAACTTTTATGAATCTATCAATTCTCATCGTTAATTATAATGTTAAAGATTTTTTAATTGATTGTATTCGATCAATTTATTTTTTTACTCCAGATGAAACCCAGTTTGAAATCATCGTCATAGATAATAATTCTTGCGATGGGAGTATAGATGCTATAGAGCAAAAATTCCCCAAAATATTGATTATAAAAAATAAAGAAAATATCGGATTTTCTAAGGCAATTAATCAAGGGTCGGAAGTCGCAAAAGGGAAATACCTGTTTTTCTTGAACCCTGACACAAAATTAGTAGAGGATAGCATATCGATACTTTTTTCTTTTTTAGAAGAAAATAAGCATATTGCAATCCTTGGTCCAAAACTTGTGAACAAAGATGGAAAAGTTCAGCAATCATTCTGGAGAAAGCCAACATTAATCAATTCTATTTTGAGCATTTATCATTTGGATTTTTTAAATAAAAAAAAGAATTATAGAAATATAGATAAATCAAATTATTTTAATGTTGATTCTGTGTCCGGTGGCGCATTTTTCTTGAAGAAAAAGCTTTTCCATGATCTGAATGGATTTAACGAACACTTATTTTGGATGGAAGATATCGATTTTTGCATAAGAGCTTTAAAAGTGGGGCATAAGATTGCATATGTACCAAAAACAAATCTCATTCACTATATTGGGAAAAGTTCTGAAAAAAATTGGGTTGGTACAATATCAAATCGACTCCTCAGCAAAATAAAATATTTCAAAATACACCATCATCCAATAGAGGTTTTTACACTCATTTCAGCTATTTATTTGTTGGTGATTATTAAGTGTATGTATTTATTAATTCTTTCCCTTTTGAATAAGGTGTATCGGGAAAAATTGAGGGGTTATTTCACAACATTGAAGCTATTGTTATTAAGGCAATATCAAGTGTAATTAAGGTTCAATATACTTTTTCTGTATAGATAAATCACTGCTATTGACATCCCAAACATGATCCACATGGGGAAAAAATAGATTGTTGAACTGGCCGCGATTGCGGCAGGGATGAAGCCGATCATTGAGAGAAGTAGTGATGAAGCATAATAATTGAGTTTTTCCTTGCCGTTCCATTTGGAAATTTTAAATAAGTTGAAAATTATACTGCCATACCAGATCAGGATTAAACCAAAAAAGACCACCCCTCCCTCAACTAACAACTCAATCCAGAAATTGTGCATACTGGTAAAGCGACCGGCAATACCACCAATTCTTTCTTGAATTGCCACAGAACCGCCTGTCCCTACCCCAAAGCCATTAGATTCAACCAAAGCGCTTATACCATTATTCACTAGTTCTCTGCGCCATTCAAGGGAGCCACCCACATCAATATCGCCTTTTAAATACAATGTAATTGCCTCAATAGAATTTGCGAGTTCATTGATCCGCGGGTTCTCACTTTCACTCAATTGGTTCATGCCCCAAAACATTCCAATGACTGCTGCCCAAATGAGGAATAATGTTGCAATTTTTTTCTTTATAACAACAAGATAAAGGCATAAAATAATGATTAACCCCAAAAATACAGCCCTTGATGCAGCGAATATTGTAATGAGTGTAATTGCAATTGTGCCTAAAACTTTAACGATGATTTGGTGGCTGCATAAAAAAAATGGCAAAATCATGACCATCGCGATTGCCAAATTATTTGTATTCCAATGAAACCCTGTCGGCGGCCGAAAATCTGAATAAACGAATACATTATCAAATTCAGAAAAATTTACCGCTCCCTTACCAAAATAAGGGAGTAAAGAAGAATAGGGTGAGACCGGTAAGCGGAAACTGGTAAATGATTCCAAAAGAGCGAACAAAAGTTCAACCAGTAAAGTCCCTCCTATTATTTTAAATAAAACGCCCAATCTTTTCGTAGTCGTGCTGAAATAAATAATTACCAATGAAATTGAAATACCACAAAATATATAGAATAAATATTTTCCCGCATATCCAATATCTGGCGCCCAAATAATAGAGACAGCATACCAAACAATCATAACAAGAAACAGTAAGTCGTAGTTTCCATACCTTTTTTTAAATGATAATTTCAAATTCATGTTTTTCAACGTAGCTAATAAAACCATGAACAGGGCAAAAAGAAAAAAGTGGAACAAGTAAAAATCGGCAAAACTAACTCCAATCCCGATGACCGCTGAACCAAGCATCAACTTAATTAAGTTGTCAATATTAAGTGTCATTGATCGAATAACGAACCTATTTGCCTCGCTTTAAGAACCCCCAGATCAACCCAATGGTTACCACTTCATAAATGATTAAGGATATGGGTATTGTCAGAATCCCATATGATTTAATTAAAATCAGAAGAGACATAATACCTATTATTGATGATATAAGTAAAATTTTTGCGTATTGATTATCATTCCCACGAATCATGAGCCATTGGCGGCCTAATACATGGGTTATTGCTGTTAAGGGTAGCACAATTGCAAATATTTTTAAAGTGGCCGAAGCAAATAAAAAATCTTCTCCCAGAAGGATGAATATGATGGATTCAGCGAAAAAATAAATCACAACAAAGAATAGGGATCCTGCAGTCATTAAAATCCACAAAAAATTTCTTGCCATTTGTTTTGCTTTTTCAGAATCCCCGGAATCCGTTGATGCAAGGCGTGGATAAAAGGCCTGTCCCACAGGTCCATACAAGGCATTAAATGCACGATGAATTTTGGCTGCACCATAGTAGTAACCCAATTGAAGTGGATTCACTATTACACTCATGGCGATTACACTTAGATTATTATAAATCACTGGCAATACTGTTATAAAAAAACTATTCTTAGATTTATACCACATGACCCTAATTGATGATCTTCCGGCAAGGGAAAACGATCCAATAATATTCACCATATATTTAAACAAATAGAAACAAATACAAATGCTTGAAATCATATAGGCCATCAATACGACCCATCCATCTTGATTTGAACGGACAAAAAGAAAAATTAAACTAAAGCCGAAAAGTCGAAAAATTGTTTTTGAAAATGCAATAGACCTTAATTTTTCAATTCCTTGGAAATACCAGGTTGGGGCCATACCTTGAAAAACGGATCCGATTACCACAATGAACACATATTGAGGTTTGTCGCGGAATACAGGAACCATCAGAATAACGATTGTTGATAATAATAAAATGAAAGGAATTAAAAATAGTTTAAATAAAAAAACCTGTCCAATTAATATTTTAATGTTTTCGGGATTATTTTTTTCTTTGGCTACTTCTCTTGTGGCCATCAAAGGAAAACCAAATTCCATAATTAATAAAATAAAAATACTAAATGTTTGGGCTAAACCAACATATCCTAATTCCTCGGGGCCCAGCACCCTGGCAATAAATGGCAGTATGATCAAGGCCAAAAGATAATCGGCAAAATGAGCTAAGTATAAATAAAAAGAATTCGCCACCAAGGGGTGACGAATTCTAGATAATAAATTTGAGTTCATATATAGTCTGTTACATTTTCATTTACTTAATTTTTTCAAATTAAGCATATTAATCTGGTAATGATCCCATCTCAACTCCTTCGGTGTACGCGCTTCCCCGTTAGCGATATTCATCAAAGTATATATGTTCAATATTTACGACCTCCTCCTGACATCTTTTTAAATCGATCGGATAAACTTTTCGCCCACTCGCATGAGGAGGAGATTATGATTCTCTAGTTGACTCAGGATGAAATTATTAGAGGAATTCATTGTCTATAAACCCCCTTTGAATTTCCCCCATGAAGGGGGAAAGGATCAGGGCAAAAATATTAAGTAAATACTTTAAATGAATGGAATTAATTTTGATTATCATACTATCGAGAACGCTAACATTTGCCGTAATTGTAATACTCGACCATAGAATCCACAATAATTTTTCCTGCATTACCATTGCCATAAAGCCTGGTTGAAAAATCACATTCTTTTGCTCTCATACTTTCAAATGCATCGTATAAGTCCCCCGGGGTCGAAAGGCAGTTCACATCAATATTAACTAATTCTGTCCATTCTGTTTCGTCCCGGACAGTGACACATTTCTTTTTAGCAAAAAAAGCTTCTTTTTGTAGTCCTCCACTGTCTGTAATGACCATTTCAGTTGAATTCAATAAAGAAAGCATGGATAAATATCCTACTGGAGGGATCAAATCTATTTTGGTCTCGATTTCTAATTCTTCCAACTTTTTCTTCGTACGGGGATGAAGCGGCATAACCACTTTAATTTTATCATTTATTTTATTCAAACCGTTTATTATGGAAATTAAATTTTCCTCATTATCGGTGTTTTCCTGTCTATGGATGGTGGATAAAACAAATGGTACATTATTGTTAATTATCGAATTGCTATATTCTTTCGACTTTAATTTTTGACAGAATTTTAAAAAAGCATCATACATGACATCGCCAGAATTAATCACTTTATTATTATCAGAAATTCCTTCCTTTCTTAAATTATTAATGGCATTCTCATTGGGGCAAAATAATAGGCTTGAGAGATGATCGGTCAGAACACGATTAATTTCTTCCGGCATTTGCCTATTAAAACTTCGCAAACCTGACTCTACATGAAAAACCGGTATATTCAATTTCGCTGCAGCCAAACTTCCCGCAAGAGTAGAATTTGTATCTCCATAAACCAAAACGCCATTCGGTTTCTCATTGATTAGAATAGGCTCAATGTTCTCAATCATCCTGACTGTCATGAGGCCGTGTTCCATTTGATTAATGCCCAAATTATAATCTGGTTGGGGTAGTTCCATTTCATTAAAAAAAATATCGGACATGTTTTTATCAAAATGCTGACCAGTATGAATGATGACTTCTGAAAGTGATTTTTCTTTAGAAATCATTTCAGATACCATGGCAGCTTTAATAAATTGGGGGCGGGCCCCAAGTATTGTTACGATTTTCAAGAATTTTCCGTAATAGACACGGTTTTCCCATCAAAGTGATATTGACCACATTGACTGATTCCTTTTTCATCGAATTCAAGACGATTTCCTTTTTTATCTACCCATCCGATTTGACGTCCGGGATTCCCCACAACCAAAGCAAAATCTGGAACATCCTTGGTAACAACCGAACCGGCGCCAATGAGGGCATACTTCCCTATAGTGACTCCACAAACAATGGTGGCGTTGGCTCCAATAGAGGCTGATTTTTTAACCAATGTTTTTAAATAAAACACGGCGCCCCGCTGGGGAAATTCACACCGTGGCAACATAATATTGGTAAACACCATTGATGGCCCACAAAAGACATAATCTTCCAGCTCAACGCCTTCATATACAGAAACATTATTTTGGATTTTTACTGAATTCCCTATTTTAACATTATTCCCAACATTTACATTTTGTCCTAAAGAGCAATCTTTTCCAATCTTGGCACCTGATTGAATATGTGAGAAATGCCAGATTTCAGTATTATTTCCGATAGAGACATTATCATCAACGACAGCTGTATCATGCGCAAAAAATGAATTAGGATTCATTAAGCCCCCTCTACCCTGAGGGTATATCCCCTTCGTATAAGGGGGAGGATAATGGGGTAATCTATTGTCGATTTTGAGGATGCTATTGATTGATTTAATGTATTGGCATTCATTGTTTATTGACCCTCACTAAATAGATATCAAAAACAGAGAGATGGTTTTTTTGAATTTCAATATTATTATGAATTAGAAAAAGAACATACCCCTTCGATTTCATCGAAGCCCCTCAGAGGATGGCCCGCCTACCGGCCGTACAGGGACTATTTTAGGTGGTTTGGATATGGGAGATAATTTGGATTTTGTGGTTAAAGAATTTGAAGCTAATTCGAGGATTTTAATCACTTCAATTCCACTGTCAATATTTGCCTTTTCAATGGGAGCTCCTCGAATGCAATTAATAAAATATTTTAATTCATTTGTAAGGGGCATTTCGTTTTCATATTCAATCAATTCACCTCGACTTTGATTTAAGTCGAGTGGTGAATCTCCATTGTTTTTCTCATAGTATATGAGTGGCTTCGCTGTTTTGGAATCTTCAAAGTGGAGGCTCCCTTTTGAACCAATAAGCACCAACCGATGTTCTTTAAATGGATGGAGCCAATTCACAAAAATGTGGCCTTGGACCCCGGAAGGATATTTGAAATAGGTTATACTGGTATCATGAATATCATCTTGTAAAAACGCACCTCCTACTGATGTAACATCCAATGGAAGTTCATTGAGCATGAATTGAAAAATGGATATATCATGGGGGGCAAAGCTCCAAAATACATTTTCATTTTTTCGCACTTTACCCAAATTAAGGCGGTTACTATAAATATATTGAAGATCACCTAAAAACCCCTCTTCCAGTAACAATTTCATTTTAATAATGGCAGGATGAAATAAAAGTAAATGGCCGACCATGAGTCTGCCTGCGAATTCTTTTACGTACAGTTTTAATGCTTCTGCTTCCTTCATTGATAAGACCAATGGCTTTTCTACAAGAACCGGTTTCCCCATTGATATAACATGTTTGGTTAAATCAAAATGGGACGGCGGGGGGGTTGCTATTACCACTCCATCCATTTGGGCGACTAATGTTTCATTAATTGACCCGTCCACAATTGTATTTGGGTATAGGGATTCTAATTCATTTTGAACTTTTTGATCGGATTCAATTATTGCTCCTAAGGTATTTAATTCATAGAGGGTCTTGATATGGTTCCTCCCCCAGCTTCCCGCACCTATCACCGCAATTTTGACCTGTTGATCCATCAGTATCGAAACACCGTAATGAATGCAGAACCAAAGAATCCAAAACATGCACCAACAATGAGAAATAAAATACGATTAGGTGAACTCTTCCTGGCAGGGATCTCTGCTCGATCCAGAATGTGGAGAATGGGGGATTGTTTCACTTCTTCAATTCGAGCTAATTCCAATTGCTGCTGGAGGGTGATTACAACTTGTTTTTTGGCCTCTACTTCTCGAAAAATCCTTGAATAAACCATGAAAAGTTCAGGTGATTCTTCGTACCCTCGATTCCTTTCTGAAAAGGCTTTTAACTCTTCTTCCAAGACAATTAACTCATTTTTCACCACTAATAATCGGCTTTCAATAAAATTCTTTTCTTTTTTTGCTTGGGCAGAATTCTCCCGTTGGATATAGGCTTGAACTTGTTCCCCGGTAAAATTGGCTACCCCGGCAGATACGATCGGATCTTCAAGGGAAACCAATACCTCAATTAACCCGG
The DNA here is from genome assembly GCA_964343505.1 of uncultured bacterium. Lineage (GTDB taxonomy): Bacteria > Fidelibacterota > Marinisomatia > Marinisomatales > TCS55 > TCS55. The sequence continues at coordinate 4,473 of CAYFJU010000082.1, read as the reverse complement.
TTTTCCTATTCTCAATAACATCGACCTGTTTTGATAAATAAGCGATAGCTTTCTCATTGATATAAGCCGAGTCTGGGTTTGCTGATGAAAATGGGGAATACCATGGTGAATCATAAAATTTCCATAGATCAAATAATGATCTATTTTCGAATCCATTCGTTTCCCATTTTTGATCCAATATTTTTTGTTTAATCAAATTGGATTGAACCACATCGGAAATATTGAAATTTTGGTGCTCAGAAGGAATATTCATACCAATACTGGAGACTAAGGATTGAAATTGACCCAAGTTTGAATCCATATCCTGTTTTGTGGGATATAAGGATATTCGAGCTGTGTAATATTTGGTCATCAAAAATGAAAATGCTGTACTTATTACAGCTAAAATCACTGTAGATGTAAATATCCATTTTTTCCCACCCATTAATACTTTAAAGAGTACCTTGAAATCGATCATATTATTATCAACGATCTTTGGCTTTTGTTCGTCTTCCTCCGCAGAAAAATCAGGGTATGCGGATTTAATTTTATCCAGAACATCCACGTTGATGGTGGTGTGGCCTTTTTCATAATTGATAAGTGTTGCTCGGGACACTTCGATTTTAACAGCAAAATCTTCTTGGCGGATATCGTTTAATAAACGATAACGCTTGATGCGTTGACCAATGGTCGGTTTAGTTTCCACCGCTACCGGATGTTCGGTTTAAAAGAAGGACCAATGTTAAAACTGTGGTTGCCACACTTCCTGCCTGAGTTGAAATAATTGAAAAGGCCTCCCAACCGGTGGGACCCTTTGAGGATCCACTTAAGGTCCTTGCATTCACAATAATAGTAGACCCTTCTAACACTTTTGGAGATGACCATCTTGATTTGGGAATGGCAATCCCATTGGGGTGAATTACCACCACGTCTCGGGTCTCAGCAAAAGCATTGAAACCTCCGACCAATTCAATATAATCCTTCACAGATGCCCCCTTTTTATAGGAAACGTATCCCGGGTGATTGACCTCTCCATCTATCCGGACTAATCCTGTCTTTCTACGTACATGAAGACTGTCGCCTTCCTGTAAATAAAAATCCATATGCTGCCAACCAACCTGTAAGGAATCCCTGAAAATTTCAATACCTTTATCCAAAGCAATGGGTGTAAATCCATTGGCTGAGGCAATTACAGATTGAAGGGTGGGATTTTGTCCCAGAGCATATACACCGGGCGTAGTCACTTCACCGGTGATGACTATAGATTGAATAGGTTCGAAGATTCTTTTTTTCGGAATATTGATATAATCTCCATCTTGCAATAAAAATGCTGATTCATCTAAACCATTAACGGTTAGACTAACTGGCTCAATCCCATTTTTGTTTTTGCGATGGATACTAATATTTTTTAAATCCATAGTTTGATAATAATGGGGATCAAATTTTGAGGCTGTAGCTGCGATAAGATCATGGATGGTCATATTGTCATAAAATGGATATTTGCCCGGGGATTTTACTTGTCCGCCGATGGTAACCTGACGGATTATTTCCGGATTTATTGGGACATGAATACTATCTCCATCCAACACATGGAGTTCATTCAAATTATCAGAATTTAATAAAAAACTCTTGCCGGCTACTTTCCGATATAAAAACGTTGTTTCACCTGCCCTGGAATCGTTTCCACCTGATATATTTATCAGATCCTGCAAGTTTGAATTTGACAATCCCTCGTAATACCCGGGAACACGTATCCGTCCTGTCATAGCGATAGTTGATACCCTTGGCGGTACAAAGACAATATCCTGATCCAGTAAGCGCATATTCTGTATGGATTGCCCATAAAACATATATTCGTATAGATCATGAGTGCGAACCACCTCCCCATTTCGGATAACCTGGATTTTTCGAAGGGATCCATTAATATCCACGCCACCAGCTTGGGCCAATCCTGTTACCACATTTGAAAAGGGGTGTATTAAATGAACACCTGGTATATTAACAAACCCCACAAAATGAACATTGACGGATTTCAATTCTCCCAGTGTTACATCCAGAAATGATTTGGGCGTCTTAGATGAAAGTGTTGCATATATCTTGGAAAATTTGGCAGTAATATATTTCTTCGCCGCCTCAACTGACTTTCCCCCCAACATTAGAATGCCGATTTTATCAATAAATATCTGTCCGTCCCGGTTAATCGTTTTTTCTTCACGGCCGTTGGATTCACCCCATAAAGATATGATTATCTCATCTCCCGGGCCCAATTGGTAATTTTTTGGCGCGGGTAAGTTTTGCCAAAATGGAATCGTGTCTCGTTGGGTAAAAATATCATAACCGACGTAAGGCATTTTTTGAGTGGAATCCTCTAGGGCATTCATTTGTTTGATCAATTTTTCTGTATTAACCAATAATGATTCCACATCTTTTCTGGAATAAATAAGCTTATCTGGGAGCGCTGTACTTTTTGCTGTTTTTTCAGCCTCTGAAACTTCTGCCGGTTTTTGGAGGGCTTGGCGTTCTAATACCTTTTGATATTCTTTTTGGAGTCTTTGGAGCTCCTGATAAGATTGTGCGGAAGAAAAGGAAAAAGGAAAAAGGAAAAAGGAAAACATAATCAAATGCCTTCGCACTATGGCTGCCTTTAATGAGTCTGATCTCCCTTTGTCGCCATTATTGTGGGATATGTTATTAATCATACTAAAAATTACATGTTATTGACGATATGTCAAAGGTTTTTGTATAAATGTTAAGTGTGAAAATGAGGGATGTGTAAAATGTTTCAACATGAAGTTAGAGGGCTTAGTTTTGCAGCGTTGGATGCTTGGAGTTGTGAAAAAATAGCACAGTGAACAAATATAATTATCAGAAACTAAGAAAGATATCCGCCTGTTTTTTGAGGGCAGACAAGAAAGGAGAGAAGATAAAGTATAATTGATGTGGATTTTGGATCTCCTCGCCTTCTTCCCAAAGACTATACCAGGCAGATGAATCCCAACCATTTCACAATTAGAAAATAAATGAAAAATTATGTTAGAAAGTCAGGGATGATCCCGCATAGTCTCTCTGCGACTTATGGGGTTTGGCAAAAAGTGAGGTGACAGATGCTAAAGGCTTCAATGTTTATTACATCCCACCCTTTCTCCCTTGATAAAGAAGATTTAAAAAGAGAGGGTATGCTGGAAAGAAAGGAGGAGGGTTTGAGTACGCTGGAGAGAGCCGGGTTCGAATGTTTCATCCCAAACATTTTTGTTTACATCTACAAAACCGTAATGTTCAAAATATTCATTCTCATAGGTCAATTGAATCAATGTATTGCCTATCTGATAGCTGGCATTTATTCGAGATTCAAATTTTACTTCCGGCGGAAAATGGTAGGTCACGCCATGTCTTTCAAAATTCAGACCATATATGATGCTTTTTTGCTCATCCTTATAACCCAAAAACATAAGAAAATCATCGGAATCGGCACCACTATGGGCAGCCCACCTCCGTCCCTTATATGAAGAATAGTTATATTTAATATTATCATACCAGTTGGGTGTGGGTAGAATATTATAATATATCCCCTGGACCAAGCGTGTATACTCAAAACCAAAAAGTATTTTTTCTGACCCAAATGCGCCCTGTTTTCTTAATCCCAAATTACTCCCCATGGCATGGTCGGAATAGACTTCAGGATCCTTTCCTGCGTAGGATCGGTTAGGAAAACCAATGTCTAAAAATACTTCCAAGCCGGATTCAGGAAAGTTAGCCAACAAATAGTATTCATCAATCGAATCCCAGTACTTGCTATTTTTATTATCTATCAGAACTGACATCGCATCCGAAAATGACCAAGGTAAATCACGATATCCACCGCTGAGGACATTTCGGCTCATCCCAAATTCAATCCTTTTATATTTTATATTGAAAAACCAGGCGGAAAAGTAATAATCATCCCCTTCCCAATTTTGTATGGCATTGGATACTAAATATTTTAATTTATAGGATAAACCTTTAGCTATTAAATGATAGCCGTTAGTCCTAACGTAATAATGGTAGAACCCCTCTGCATTATTGGACAAGACCAAACTATTATGAATCCCCGGCCCCCACCATTGATTCCAATTTCCAAATCCGGCAGAAAATCCATTATAAATGATCTTTACCCCTGTATTTCTAAATTGATTCGGTGTATTAATTAAACTTTTTGGGACATCGTTTAATACAGAAAATATTTTCTTCTTTTTAGGGAGATTAATTACATATTCATTCTGATTTATAATGACCGGTTCAGCTGAAAATGAAATATTCTTCCAATAATAATTCATTAGAACGGAGGAAAAGGAACCATATCCTTTGGAAAAATAATGACCATTTTTGTTCTCTAAATTTGGGAGATTTGTATTTAAATAAAATGACTGTTTATAAGTTAAATCAAATTGGTATTGAGAAAATATTGGGGATATAAAAAAGAAACCCGTAACTAGGACGGGTAGAATAGTCATTTTA
>CAYFJU010000081.1:0-13268 GCA_964343505.1 uncultured bacterium | reverse complement strand
TCCCTATTATCGGGGATTATCAGACCATTTTTAAAATTTTAACCGGACACTATTGTTGTATAAAATAAAATTATATGTGATGCTATGTCTGTGTATGTCTGGATATACAGAATTTTAAAGCGTAGCGGGAACGCCCATCTACGTCCCTACGGGACTTCGAAGGGCCAGCTTGGGAATCCTAGTCTACCGAAGCTTTAGCGTAGGAAGAGAACTCACCTATTTTCATTCACTGCGGGAACGCGTGAGAATCGAACTCACCTCCCCGCTCTTCACGGGGACAACGGTGTTGAAGACCGCGAGGGGCACCAGCCGCCTAATCATTCCCAAAATTTTTAGCCACAAAGAGCGCCAAGATACGCTAAAAGTTTTGGCGGCCCTTCGTGTTCTTGGCGGCAAATCCGTTTATTCGGGGTTGTTAATGACCCGGAAATCTAACCCAAATTTCTTTTTCAGGTTCCGTCCTATTTTATCCGCAGATTCTTTTGTTTCGTAACGAACAATCCGAACTGCGTGAAGTCGTTTTCCATTGGAATTTACCGCATGCACTTCCGTGGCATAGCCGTGCCCCTGGAGCTGTTTTTTCAGACGGTCGGCATTTTCATATTTACCAAATGCGCCCACCTGGATCACCCATGGTTTGGGAATTCGCTTCGGGACAACGATTTTGCGTTTTGCCTTGGCGGATTTTAATCGGGTGGTGGTGGCGTTTGGATCCAGTTTCACCAGTTTAGCTTCCCGGGGATGACTGTCTAATCCTTCAATGCCGTATTTCTGAAAATTCAAACTTGGGTACAATTGTTTAACCGTCTTTAAGATCACCTTAGCAGAATCTTCTTCTCCCGTGGCGAAATACGCATTGACCATCAAATCCATTGCCCGCTGGTGGTGATCTCCCCGGGGATACTTAAACATAACCCTTTTGAATTGCACACTGGCCTGGGAATACAACCCCCGGGCAAATAAATATTCACCGATCTTCATGCCGGCCCGGGAAGCATATTCGGAATCGGGGAATTTTTTGATGATACTCTGGAATTGAACCAGGGATGAATCACCATTTTCATTCACCATGGCCTGTAAAAAATAGACCCCTGCTTCATCCGGATACCGCTCCAGCAGTTCGGGAAGGTTATCTTTCACTTCATCCATCCTGCCCTTTTCCAGCAAGGTTAAATATAGATCAATATTTTGAGCTTGGAGAAGCCATCCCCACTGGATTGCAGCGATAAGGAACCAGCGCTTCCTCATTTCTCATTGGAGCCGGTTAATAATTGAATAATGTCATCAATTTGATTGGATAATTCATGGGGTTTAGACACATGCAAAGACAGTTTCAATTTCATGAGACGGGCATGGATCGACCCCTCATTCCTTGATAGGGCATCCTCAACGAGATTCAGGGCATTATTGTGTTCCCCTTTTTCTTCCAGCACATTGGCCAATTTGGACAGGGCACTCAAGTTAGCCGGGTCCTTTTCCAGGATCCGTTCATAGAATTTTTCCACTTCGCTGAAGCGCCCAAGGTCAAACAACGCTGATTCAATTTTTGAATATACCAGACGTCCCTCTTCCGGGTTCAGGAAGGCGAATTTTTCCCAATTCTCAATCGCTTTAACCAAATCCCTGTTTTCAGCAAACAAATCCCCTAATCTGAGATATGGCAGGCCGAATTCCGGGGCTGTTTTAATCGATTTTTGGAAATGGGCTTCTGCATCTTTTTGATGACCTTTCTCTAACTTGTCCATCCCCTGATACACTAAGAATCGCGCAATCTGATTCGGGTCCTGGGATTGCCTTAACTTCTGAATAGATTTGGTGATCTGGGTTGCTTGGTCCCACTCCTGCTGACTTTCAAATATTTTGAGTAAAAATTCGTTGGCCCACAGATTCCTGCGATCCAGTTTCAGCACTAATTCCGCTTCACGCCGGGCTTTATTCAAATGACCGATCTGCTCAAAATCCAAGGCGAGTGATTTATGGATATCCCGCTTGACCTCATTGGTCAGGTTCGGGCGAACCGTCAGAGATTGATGAATTTTCAGCGCCGCCTGGGCATTCCCCTCCGCCCTCAGGATATCCCCCATCTGGAGGTAGGCGTCGATATGATTGGTATCCTGTTTCACCACATCCCGCAGGTGGTTGAGGGCCGTGCGCGTGTCACCCCGCACCATGGCATTCAGGGCATGGGTGTAAATAGATTCGGTGCGCTTTTGCTTCTTAGGCCGGTAATAATAAAAAATAAATCCCCCCGCCAAAATCAGGGCGAGGGCAACAATTATAATCCAATTCAAGGCTAAACGTCTCCGTCTTCCGTATCATAGATTCCTTCGTCAATGGCCACATTGCGAAGATCATTTAATTCATCTGAAAGGCGGCGGTTTTTGGTTTTGAGTGAGCGAATCTCTCCCTTGCCTGTTAGAATATTGGTGACCGCGACACCATACCCGATCAACATACCTACCGTCAGGGCGCCCAGCATGACAATTGCTACTTGGACATTTTCGTATTGGGCAAAGATCAAATCCACTGAGACTTGGTTTGTATTTTGCATCAAAAAGAACAGGACCAGAATCATCAATACCAATCCTGCAAAAATTTTGACCAGTTTCATCAGGCTGCCTCCATTTCTTGAATTTGTACAATTTCACCGTGCAACGTAATGCCGCGTGCATCCACGATTTTCACCGGGACTAAATCCTTAATATTCGCATTACCTTTGTTAAAGATCACCCATTTATTCGAATCGGTTCGCCCGGCCCATTGATCGACTGAGCGTTTACTCTCCTTTTCAACCAAAACCATTTCTGTCCCGCCCACAAGATCCTGGTTTCGAATGAGTGTGTGGCGTTTCTGGGTGTCGATCACCCGTTCCAAACGATCCTGCTTTTCCTCTTCCGTAACATGGTCTTCAAATTCGGCCGCTTTGGTTCCGGGACGGGACGAATATTTAAAGGTATAGGCCGAATCAAATTTCACCGTTTCCATCACATCCAAAGTTTCCTGGAATTCCGTTTCATTCTCCCCGGGGAATCCCACAATGATATCGGTGGAAATTCCGGCGTTTGGCAGTGATTCACGAATCTGTTCCACCAGGGCAATGAACTCTGCCTGAGTATAAGTACGATTCATTCGCTTTAACACACGGTCATTCCCCGCCTGCAAGGGTAAATGGACATAGTTGCAAATATTCTCATGCTTGGCCATCACATCCAGCACAGCCTGAGTCATATCCTGGGGATGGGGTGATGTGTATCGAATGCGTTTTAGTCCTGGTACTTCGGCAACCGCTTCCAACAATTCGTGGAAACCCGCCCCTTCATGATTGTAGGAATTCACATTTTGACCCAACAGGGTAATCTCCATGAACCCATCTGCCACGGATTGGGCCGCTTCCTCAACAATACCCTCGATACTGCGGGAGCGTTCCCTCCCCCGGGTAAAGGGGACGATGCAAAATGTGCAGAATTTATCGCATCCCCGCATGATGGATATCCAGGCATTGATCCCCTCATGACGGCTGGGGAACATATCATCATACACTTCAAAGCGGGACAGTTTGGTATCCACCAAATGAGTCGAATTACCGCTGCGCTCGCGAATCATTTCCGGCAGGCGGCGATAGGAATCAGGGCCTAAAACAATATCGACGTAGGGCTTCGATTCAAGAATATCTTCTTTCAGATTCTGGGCCATACAGCCCAGTACACCGATGATTGTTTTGGGATTTTTCTGCTTAATCTGGTGATAATAACCTAAACGGGAATGGACCTTGTCTTCCGCATGTTCACGGATCGCACAGGTATTTACAAAAATAGCATCAGCATTATAAATATCTTTGGTTTCAGCATAGCCTTCTTTGGTCAAAAGCCCGGAAACCAGTTCTGAATCGGCCACATTCATTTGGCAGCCATACGTTTCTATGAAGTAAGATTTACGCATTGGATTATCTTGAAAATTACTGAGAGAGATGTAGAGGAAAAAAGGCTTACTTCAGGTAGCCGGAGAAAAAATAATCCATGGGATTTTGAGGCGCCCCGTATTGGTGAACTTCATAATGCAAATGGGGGCCGGCAGAACGACCGGTATTCCCGGAAATGGCAATCAATTCACCGCGCTTCAATTCCTGGCCACGCTTCACCTTTAGGTGTGCTAAATGGGCATAAATTGTCCGAAAACCATTGCCATGATCGATCTTGACCACTTTCCCATAACCACCCTGGTTCCCGGCGTACTTCACTTTACCATCGGCGGGAGAATACACTTTCGTGCCTGTATTCACAGCAAAATCCTGGCCGTAATGAAAGCGGACCTTCCCTGTAAAGGGATCTTCGCGGTACCCGAACCCGGAACCGAGATAACCTTCCAACACCGGTCGTATGGAGGGAATAATTTTTAGATTATCGGAATGATCGCGGACTTTATCATAGAGCGTGTTGTAACTTTGCAGCTCCAGTTTCACTTTCCGCGACAATTCGTGCACATTCAATTCGATTTCAGAAATACGGGAGGTCACATTGGGTGCGATGCCATCCATATTTGCTTTCCTGATGTCGGTGCCACCGACGCCCACTTTCCGTACATCCTGATCAATTTGAGGTAAGCCGGCATAGGTCCGAATGGCATGGTCCTTTTTCTCAATCGTACCGACTTGGCCCGAAACATCTTCCAGTTGCGTTTGCAGGTCAACTAATGTTTGCGTTAATTGTTGATAATTGGACCGCAAATCTTTCAGCTTTGCCTTGTACAGTAGACCGGTCAGAGCATCGGCGCTCAGGAAAAGCGTTACCGCTACAAATAGGACGGCAATTCCCCCAATCGTCAAAAGCTTTTGACGGGAAAAATGAAAATGCTGTACATCCGAGTCGCGCTCGGATACAATGATATAGTTATGGTATTTATTCGGTTTTTTCTTGCGACGAAACATGGTTTATTCGCCTTTAATTAATCCGTCAATTTACAAATATGTTTATGAATCAGCCAAATTGATCATTTCAGGTATATTTTAAGCAAATGAGACCGTGTGCTATGTCTGAGTCTCTGCAAACCGCGCTTTTTAATTTGCCGTATTCTTTCCCCGGTTAAACCCATATTTCTGCCAATTTCTTCCAGGTTTTTGGGGTCATCCCCATCCAAACCATAATAGAGGCGGATCACTTCCTCTTCCCGCTCATCCAAGGTGTGCAAGACTTTAAATATTTCATCTTTTAAGGATTCCAAAAAAATCTTCTTTTCGGGACGATCGTCCTCTGAGATAAGAAATTCCACCCGCGTCGCGGTTGAATCTTCCATCGGTTCATCGAGGGAATAAGTGCTACTGTAGGATTGAATCAGGCTTTCAATCCAGGAAATGGTTGTATGGGTAATTTCAGCCAGCTCTTCGGAGGTCGGTCCCCTTTCATAGACTTGTTCCAGTTCCAGGGATCGGCGGTAAAGTTTACCCATATTTTCGGTTACGTTAGAAGGTAATCGAATCGTCCGCCCCGTTTTATTTATGGCCTGCCGGATACTTTGGGAAATCCACCACACCGCGTAGGATATGAACCGGAAGCCCCGTGTTTCATCAAACCGCTGAACGGCCTTGATTAAACCGAGATTGCCTTCATTAATTAAATCTTCAAGGGGAATCCCATATTTCTGGAATTTTTTGGCCACCGCTACAACGAACCGCAGGTTGTGCGTAACCAGTTTATTGATCGCGTCCTTGTCCCCTACTTTGGCTTTTTGAGCCAGTTCCACCTCTTCCTCATTGGAAAGGGGTTCAAGATCCTTTATCTCATGGAGGTATTGGGTGAGGGCGGTTTTGGGTTTAATGTTAGGGGGCGAAGAGGGTTTGGAGAGGGGCAATGAAATTAATCAGATTCAGGTTTTGCTTCAGGTTCAGCTTCTCCTGATGGTGCATCAGAAACTTCCTCAACATCGATCACCTCAGACACTTCACTATCCTGAATATTGTACTCATCCTTGATGCGGTCAATCTCATTTTCCTTACGGGTAATGGCTTCATAAATATCATCGATTTTTTCTACATGGGCAAAAAATTCCGCATTCCCAGTAAAATTCACCATATTGTCATCCTTGGCCTGACCATACACTAATTTACCCAAGGCTTCCCGTTCTTTGCGGATATCCCGCTGGAGTTGATGGATGTCCAGTTTGATCTTACTGATTTTGGTTAATTCTTCAGTTTTGGCCACCGCTACCTTGCTCACTTCTTCCGCTTTTACAACGGCAGCGCTGCTCCATTCTTTCATATTATGTTTTAAGTCATCCCAAAGTTTTGACATAGTCCCCTCGCTTTCGCTTTATAATGATATAGGAATTTGAATGATTAATCTTTTTTCAACAACATATTTGCGATATAAAATATCCCTGACCCAAAGATGAGTGCATTGATCTCAAGCATGACATTATTATTCCGGATACCCCACACGAGTCCCGAGAGTAAAATGATCATGGCCACGACTTGAATACTTCTAAGTAGGACGTACTTCATACCGATGTCTGATGTTTATCCAACGCAGAATATTTTTAAAGTTCCATGCATATGCACCGGACAATATAGATAATGGATTTGGTGATTCAGAAAGTTTTTTCGCAAACTCCGCCATTTGATTATCATTCAATTGTTCATACAGGATACGGTTCACAAAAGACAGTCTTCTCTTTCGATTTAATTCTTTTAAAATCACTCTCGCATCTTTTGTCCTCCCAAGGATGGCTAATGCCGCAGCCCGGCCCGACATCATGGACATGCGGATACCAAAGCCGAATAAATAATCCTGGAAACCGCCCACTTCACCGATTTGATATGGGCGTTTCCAAAGACCGAAGGGAAGCGCAAAACTGCCGCGGCTCCCAAATGGATTCCCTGCGGGAATCGTTATTCCGAGTTCATTAAAATAATCCCTGCTATTTTGAAGTGGGTCCAAATCAATATCCCGCGGTTTTTTAAAGGCCGCAGCCAATGTTCCCTGTCCTTCAATAATAATCAGGTATGCATACCCTTTGGGGGCGAATTGATGCCCCAGTAGTAAATGGACCTGATCTTTTAATTCGGTTTTGAAATTGATGCCTCGAATATAAGCGGCTGCTTTTTGGGTGCCGGTAGCTTGAATCTGGCAGGAGTCAGGTGCGTTGAAATTCAAAAAAAATTGTACACCTGCATCCATGCATTGCCGGTATAATTGATGATCTAAATCCTGGGCTCCACTGCCCCGTTTGACCATATAAAAAAATGGCTGATCATGTTGAATTAATAATGGCTGTGCATTCTGGGTATGGACTAAAAACCGGGAGATTGGACATGTGGTTATATAATTAAAACAAAAACCGGACTGATCAAAAAAGGTTGGTACATCATCGGAAAATATCCAATTTTCCAGACCTTCAAAATCGCCATGGCGTCCCCCGCCGATTTGGGATTCTTTTTCAAAGATGACCGGTTCAAATCCGGCTTTTTTCAGTTCCAGGGCCGCCGTCAACCCGGCAACTCCACCCCCGGCGATTTGAATTGTTTTAGATGAGATTCCTGAAGCCACGGATCAGCAATGGAGCTGCTGTACCGAAATAATTTCGGGAAGATTTCCTAAGTTCTGTAAAATGTCTTCCGGAACAGAATTATCCACACGCACAACGGCAAATGCTTCGCCGTTATTCATTTCCCGGCTGAGTAAATAAGCGCCGATGTTAATTTCAGCTTCGCCCAGCATGGTACCGACTTTTCCAATCACGCCGGGGACATCTTTATTCTTTGCAAACAACATTGTCCCGTAAGGGGTGACATCCATTTCATAGCCAAGAATATTCACAAGTCTTAGCTGGTTGCCCTCAAAGACACTGCCGTGAATTTCGGTAGCACCAGAATCTGTCGTGACTGTTGTCCGAATGAGATTCGTATATGAACCGCTATCAGATGTGTAACTATGTTCAATACCGATGCCCAATTCAACCGCCAATGTTTCCGCATTGATATAATTGACCCGATCCGGGGTACGGTTTTTGAGCATCCCTTTTAAAAAGGCCAGGGCCGCCGGTTTGGCCTCATCCATTGTACCGGCGCATTCCACATGAACCTTCTTAATCACCCCGGGATTTAATTGCCCCTGGAGGTTCCCCATGAGTTCAGCCAAATCCAAATTCACCTGGATTTCTTTCAGCTTGGCCATATCTGAGATGGGCATATTGAGGGCGTTATTCAATTTTTCATGGAGCAGGTAATCCCGAACCTGTTCACAAACTGCCATACTCACACCTTCCTTTGCTTCTTTTGTGGAAGCGCCTAAATGGGGCGTTAAAACTATGTTCGGTGCATTCACCAATGGATTCGATTCATCCACCGGTTCAGAGGTGAATACATCTATGGCGGCTCCGGCGATTTTACCATCGGCCAAAGCATGGGCCAAATCTGCCTCATTGATGATTCCGCCTCGAGCCACATTCACAATCCGTGCAGTGGGTTTCATCGCGGATAATCGTTCATAATCAAACAGGTCCCGAGTCGCATCAGTTAATGGTACGTGGACAGTAATGTAATCGGAATTGGCGGTTAATCTGTCCAATTCAACGATTTTAACTTCTTCAGGGTTAAACATGTCCTGGCTCATGTAAGGATCAAATCCTAAAATATTCATGCCAAAGGAACGGCACCGTGTCATGACCTCGCGACCAATCTTGCCCATCCCCACAATACCTAAAGTTTTGTTTCTCAGCTCAGATCCAACTAGGGCATGGCGGTTCCATTCACCCTGCTTCATCCCTGAATCACCAATGGCAATATTCCGGGAAAGCGTCAACATCATGGCCACCGTATGTTCGGCAGCAGAAATTGTATTTACATCCGGTGTATTCATGACAACAATGCCACGTCGGGTGGCAGCAGGAATGTCAATATTATCCACCCCGACACCGGCCCGGCCGATCACCTGGAGGTTTTCAGCGCCATCAATCATTTTGGAAGTAATTTTTGTCCCGCTGCGGATCACCCAGCCTTGGACACCTTTGCAGGCCATTGCTTTCTCTTCCGGGGTACCATTGGGTAATTGAATCACATCAAATTTGGCGTCAGTAAGGACGGCCAAACCGCTTTCGGTTATGGGATCAGATACGAGGATTTTCATATTTTAATTTAATCTTTCTCAATAATGGATTGGTAATAAGATTCTAATAAAGAATCTTTAGGATTCACGACTTTTCCTTTTTCATAATTTGTTTTTGGGTTTTCAATTTCCTTCTCCCAATTTTCAGGATTGGTCAAAATATAATGATGGATTCGATTTAGACTTTTTACATTTCGAATAATGTGTTCATAATAATTCCGCTGAAACAATCTTTTGATAAACGGTTCCCAAAATCGACCGTTCCGGCGCTGCCATTTTATGTTCGGGTGGACCTTTATACTCGGGTCGACACAGATGTCACCCCCACTTTTGCCTCCTTTTATCCTTGCTGAGAACGGATGAGATTTAAAGCTGAGCCGGCTTTGAACCATTCAATTTGTGCTTTATTATAAGAATGATGGCATAGAATCGTATCCGCTGACCCATCGCTGTGTGTGGCCACGATGGTTAGCGGTTTTCCCTCAGAAAATTGGTCCAGGTTGATAAAGTCAAAGCTGTCGTCTTCTCTGATCTTATCATAGTCACTTTTATCGGCAAAAGTCAATGCCAGCATTCCCTGTTTTTTCAGATTCGTTTCATGGATACGTGCAAAAGAGCGGACCAATACAGCACGGACACCCAAAAATCGAGGTTCCATGGCGGCGTGTTCACGGGAAGATCCTTCACCATAATTCTCGTCGCCAACCACAATAGAAGGTACATTATTTAATATGTAATCCCGCTGCACATCGGGGACAGCACCGTATTCACCTGAGAGTTGATTCTTAACAGAATTGGTGCCATCATTAAAGGCATTTACGGCGCCGATCAATAGATTATTAGAAATATTATCCAAATGCCCCCGTAACCGCAGCCAGGGACCGGCCATGGAAATATGATCGGTGGTACATTTCCCTTTGGCTTTAATCAAAAGTTTAGCCCCGGTGATATTTTGACCATTCCAAGGGTCAAAGGGTTTTAAAAATTGCAGTCTTTCTGAATTGGGGTCGATGATCACATCAACATCAGATCCATCCTCAGTAGGAGCCTGGTAACCTAAATCTTCCACAGCAAATCCTTTTTCCGGGAGGTCATAACCAGTGGGTTCATCTAATTTGACGGCCTCGCCATTTTCATTGGTGAGCATATCTATTGCAGGATTAAATGTGAGATCCCCGGCGATGGCAATGGCCGTCACCAATTCCGGCGACCCTACAAAAGCGTGGGTATTGGGATTCCCGTCGGCCCGTTTCGCAAAATTTCGATTAAAGGAATGGACAATTGTATTCTTTTCTTCCTTCTCCGCACCGGCACGGGACCACTGACCAATACAGGGGCCGCAGGCATTGGCAAAGACGCTGGCGCCCAATTCGTTAAATGTATCAATGAAGCCATCCCGTTCGATGGTATAGCGCACCTGTTCAGAACCGGGGGTAATGGTGAATTTCGATTTGGTCTTCAATCCATTATCCACAGCCTGCCGGGCGATTGATGCGGAACGTGAAATATCTTCATAAGATGAATTGGTACAGGAACCGATCAAACCCACTTCTACATTGGTAGGCCAACCGTTTTCTTCAGCCGCTTTCGCCATTTCGGAAATGGGTGTGGCCCGATCCGGCGTAAAAGGGCCGTTCAAATGGGGTTCCAATTCGGATAGGTTGATTTCAATTACTTGGTCAAAATAAGATTCAGGGTCAGCATATACTTCCGGATCTGCTTTCAAGTGATCCGCAACACCATCTGACAGTTCAGCTACTTCGGTCCGGCCCGTGGCCCGAAGGTAATTGGCCATATGATCATCATATCCAAATATAGACGTGGTGGCACCGATTTCGGCGCCCATATTGCATATTGTCCCTTTTCCTGTGCAGGACATTTTATCGGCCCCTTCGCCAAAGTACTCCACAATACAGCCTGTGCCCCCTTTTACAGTCAGGATTCCCGCCACTTTCAAAATTACATCCTTGGCGGAGGTCCAGCCGCTCATTTCGCCCGTGAGTTTTACGCCAATCAGTTTGGGAAATTTCAATTCCCATGGCATGCCCGCCATGACGTCCACAGCGTCGGCGCCGCCCACACCGATGGCTACCATACCCAATCCACCGGCGTTGACCGTATGAGAATCCGTACCGATCATCATACCCCCGGGAAAGGCATAGTTTTCCAAGACAACCTGATGGATGATCCCGGCGCCGGGCTTCCAGAATCCGACACCGTATTTATTGGACACCGATTCCAAGAAATCATACACTTCGCTGTTTACATCTTTAGCCACATCGAGGTCTGTGTCTGCCCCCACTCTGGCTTGGATCAAATGGTCACAATGGGCTGTTGATGGAACCGCCACCCTGTCCTTCCCCGCCATCATAAATTGGAGCAGGGCCATCTGGGCCGTGGCATCCTGCATGGCTACACGATCGGGATCAAAGTCCACATAAGATGCCCCGCGGACGTGGGCCTGGCTTGCATCCCCTTCAGACAGGTGACTGTATAACACTTTTTCAGCAAGGGTGAGGGGGCGGCCGACAATCTTCTGGGCGGTGGCGATTCGGCCCGGCAGCCGATTATAAACAGCTTTGATCATATTTAGGTCAAACACGGAAAATCCTTTCAAAATGTACGATTCATTAGAAAAATGAATAAATTTGTTAAGATAATGAAGACGAAATTACACTTTATTACAGACGGAAACAATTTCAATACATGCTGAAAAAGTGACGTTGTAAAAAATTATAACGGATATTTGATTGTTATAAATGAAGGGGGTTATTTCAGGTTAAAAGTTTTTTTATACATACACTCTAGTGTCAATTTTGAAACCCTGAAGTAATCCTTACCTTTGTAATTGGCTCTCTTCCCATCTCCAAAATTCAGACGGTTTAACGATAGGAATTTTTTTATATAATTTTAATATTAAGAGATCCTTATCTCCTGTGACAATGCATTGGGCATCACCAGACTCAGCCAATGCCAAGATATGATCATCGTCTCTATCTCTACATATCTGTTTATCCGGCAGGGTATATTCTGTTTCTTGGGAATAAGCCCTAATCAGATTTACCGCTTTTTCAATCTGTTTAGAATCAATTTTGAATTTATTTTCCAAATTATTTGAGAATTCATTTATGATCCATTCTGAACACAAAATCGTATAATTCGCTAAGCAGTGTTCATATAATTCATTGCAGGCGCCACGTGAGGTGAATGCGGCTATTAAGACGTTTGTATCGAGAACAATATTCAATAGGAATGATTAAGATACTTTTTCAAAAACATCTTCATCTGTAAACACCCCGGCTTTCTCCGCTTGGGGGATCATCTGTTGCCTTAGCTCTCGAAATGCGGTTAATGCAAAATACTTCCTAAGTGCATCACGAACCACATCACTTCTATTGAGGTGCTCCTTTTTTACCATTTGATCCAATTCTTCTTTTATATTTTTAGGCAAACTGATTGTAACTGTTTCTCGCATGGTTTTCTCCACGATTTGATGATTGTGATACAATCTAATACAATTTATATATTCAAGAAAAATAAATTCTATTTAAAAATTAAAAAGCCCACCTCAAATTTGAAGTAGTGCTTTTTTATTTGTGGAAAGACAAATCGATCAATTTATTTTATATTCACCTCTAGCTAACATCTATTTTTCGGTGATATTCTTGTCCCACTCTCCCCATTTATGGAACAAACGAAATCCACTGATTGTCGCCCCTCTCTTGAAAGTGAGGGGAAAATACGACCATTGATTAGCCAAAGAATTTATGCCGGGGTGAGTTTACTTAACTATTTCAGCAATATCATCCGTCTTCACTTTATTCCCACGGACAATTCTTCCTTACTTCAATAGGATCATTTTACGGGTTTTGACAAAACTGCCGGCCCGCAACTGGTATAGGTATACCCCGGCACCCACAGGATCACCATAGATTATTGGCAACGATTACCACCTATCTATACAAAAAACTTCATCCTCAATTAAAAAATAGAATTTGAAGTTCTAACATGTCTATTTTTTGCATGAGTAAAATGACTTGCATTCCAAAATACTCATGAGTGATATAATTTAAGGTAAATAATTCTCATGGGTGCAAATACAATATAGTTACATTATATGTATTAGCTACGATTTAATCTGACACATTTGGCAATAAAAAGTGGTGGCCATGT
>CAYFJU010000080.1:0-13531 GCA_964343505.1 uncultured bacterium | reverse complement strand
GGACGATGCCCATTCAAAATTGGAAAGACGCCATGAACCAATTCTCAATCCTGTTTGAAGAAAGAATGGCCCATTTAGACTAACATGAAAAAGCCGTTTACACAAAAAACTTTACACGCCCGATAAATCGGGGTGAGCTTTTCAAAGCCCTCAAAAAAATAATTGGCCAAATGAAAAATTGTCCCTTTGTCGATAATACCAATTAGACGTAATCTTCTGGGCCTTTTTTAAGTGTTAAATGGTTTTCTTCCACATACCAAAGGCCAGCCAGTAGCCCCCAATTAGTGACATCACGCCTATCTAAAATCACCGCAATCGTTGGCGCCCAATGGGGTGACGAAGGCAAAGGGAAAATTACTGATTTCTTTGCCGGCGCTTCCGATTACGTGGTGAGATTTCACGGCGGCAACAACGCCGGTCACACTGTCATCGTCGATGGCAATACCTTTAAACTCCACTTAATCCCTTCCGGCATTATTTATGGCGAACCTATGAGCATCATCGGTAACGGCGTTGTGGTGGATCCCAAAGCACTCTTGGATGAGATTGCTTATGTTAAAGAAAAAGGGATCGATCCGAAGCTGATGGTAAGCGCCCGCGCCCACGTGATTATGCCTTATCATATTGCCTTGGACAGCGCCCTTTCCAGCCATCAGGGTAATCTTGCCGCCGGGAGTACCCGCCGCGGCATTGCGCCGGTTTATGCCGATAAAATGTTCCGCAATGGCATCCGCATGATTGACCTTCTTGAGCCTGATGTCTTCCAAGAAAAACTGAATAAAGGATATGCCTTTGCTAAGGGGTTGATTGAAAAATCTCTGGGGCAAACGCTCGATATTTCCATCGCTGAAATTTTTGATACTTATACCGCTTACGGCCAGCAGTTAAAATCCTATATCTACGATACAGCCGTTGAGCTTTACAATGCCCACAAGGCCGGGAAATCCATTCTGTTTGAAGGCGCCCAAGGCATCAGCCTGGATGTAGATCATGGCGTTTATCCCTATACAACTTCCAGCAATACAGCCGCCGGACATATATCCACCGGCACCGGCGTCAGTTTCAGGGATATTGATCGCATTATCGGTGTCGTGAAAGCTTATTTAAGTCGTGTGGGTGAAAGCCCGCTCCCATCCGAAATTCATGGTAAAGAAGCTAAATCACTCCGGGATAAGGGTGGTGAATACGGCACAACCACGGGCCGGCCACGTCGTGTGGGTTGGTTGGATCTGGTTCAAGTGCGGCAGGCTGTCCGTGTGAATGGACTAACAGAAATAGCGCTCACCAAATTAGATGTGCTGAGTGGATTCAAGGAACTGCCCGTCTGCGTAGCTTATGACGTCGATGGGGAGCGCATCACCGAAATGCCCGCCAGTCTCACCCAATACCGCAATGCAAAACCTGTTTTTTCAACACTTCCCGGGTGGGAAGATTTATCAGATAATGTTCTGGAAAAAGGTTACGATGCCCTTCCTGATACACTGAAAGATTATATTGCATTTATTGAACGGGAGGTGGATTGTCCTGTGAAGATTGTATCCATCGGGCCCCAGCGCCACGAGACAATAATCAGGTAACTGCCACAAAGACGCAGAGTCCGCAAAGGTATGACTAAAGAAGAGATCAACAAACTTTCTGAAAGAGTCATAGGCTGCGCAATTGAAGTTCATCGCAGATTAGGGCCTGGACATTTGGAAAGTGTCTATGAAAAAGCCCTTTGTATTGAGCTTAAGCGAGAAGAAATTCCTTTTGAAAAGCAAAAAACGCTTGATGTTACATACCGTGTTAAACCGGTTGGGCATTTTAGATTGGATATTTTAGTGGATAAAATAATCGTCCTGGAATTAAAAAGTGTTGAAAGACATGACCCTGTTATTGAAGCAACAATCTTGTCCTATTTGAAGCTTGGTAAATATCCATTGGGACTTTTGATAAACTTCAATTCAAAACTATTAAAAGATGGTATAAAACGGTTTGTTAATAATCTTTAATAAGAAGCCACAGAGAGGCAGAGCCCGCAAAGTTCATTCAAGAAAATATTTAAATCGTTCTCTGCGCTCTTCGCGCCTTGGCGGCTAAATCAAATGGCGTTTACTAAAGAAGTCATCGACTTTTCCGGGCTTTCTGATTCTGACATCAAAGCCAAACTGGTGGAACTCAACATTCCACTCACCACAAAAGAAGCGCTCAAAATCCAGAACGATATGCTGGGGCGGGCACCGTCATTAGCAGAGCTCATATTATTTTCCATCCAGGGCTCCGAGCACTGCAGTTATAAAAGCAGTCGTAACCATTTAAAACAGTTCACTACCGAAGGCCCCGATGTGGTTCTTGGCGCAAAGGAAGATGCGGGCGTTGTCGCCGTCGCCACGGATAATGACGGCCACCGCTGGTGCGTGGTCATGAGCCATGAATCCCATAATCATCCGTCCCAAATTGTCCCTTACGAAGGTGCGGCCACAGGCGTGGGTGGCAATGTCCGTGATGTATTATGTATGGGCGCTGAAGTGATTTCTTGCACTGACTCCTTCCGCTTTGGCGATATAAAAAACAACAAGACTAAATGGATCCACGACGGCGTAGTAGCCGGGATTGCCGGCTATGGAAATCCGCTGGGTATTCCCAACATTGGCGGCGATCTTTACTATCATGAAGGTTACAATGAAAATTGTTTGGTGACGCTGGTGACGTTGGGCATCGTTCGGGAGGACCATATTGTCCATTCTTATGCGCCGAAAAATGCCGATGGGTACGATCTCATTTTGATTGGGAAACCCACAGACAACAGTGGATTCGGCGGCGCCAGTTTTGCTTCATTGGAATTAGAAGAAGAAAAGAAGGAGCAAAACAAAGGGGCCGTTCAGGAGCCCAACGCCTTCCTTGAGCGGCATTTACTAAAATCCACCTATGCCATGTTTGACATCCTGAAAGAAAAGGGACTCATCGACAATATTGGTTTCAAGGATCTCGGCGCCGGTGGTGTAGCCTGCGCCAGTGTGGAATTGGCAGAAACATCCGGCTATGGATCGGAAGTATGGATGGACAAAATTCATATTGGTATGGATAACCTGCACCCGTCCGTTTATCTCTGCAGTGAAACCCAGGAACGCTTCATGTGGGTGAGCCCACCGGATGTAACACCGCTTATTGTAGATCATTATAATAAAGTGTTCGACCTGCCCGGTGTGAGCGAGGGCGCCAGAGCATCGGTCGTTGGGAAAATCCGAAATGATGGCCAGTACATCGTCCACAACGGCGATGAAGAAATTGTGAATGCACCGGCAGCAGAAGTGACGGAAGGTTTTTTGTACGATCGCCCTTATGAAGCTCGAGACAATATTTTTACTGAACCGGAGATTTCTGAACCATCGGATTATAACCTGACATTACTAGACATTCTTTCCCATGAAAATATGGCCAGCAGGGAACCTGTTTTTGAGTCCTATGATAAACAAGTTCAAGGTCGGATTCATACCGAAACAGGATTGGCCGATTCCGGTGTGATGGCGCCATTTAATTCAGAAAAATATCCGGAAGAAATTCGCCATGTTGGTATCGCTCTTTCTACAGACCACAATCCCCGCCACGGACTCATTGATCCGTATTGGGGCGGCGTAAATGCGGTGGTGGAAGCCATGCGGAATGTAGCGGCTGTGGGCGCTACCCCCCATGCCTTATCCGATTGTCTCTGTTTTGGCAATCCGGAGAAGCCCCATCAAATGTGGGAATTTGTTGAAGGGGTTCGCGGTGTGTCTGATGCTTGTCACGGTATCACTTTGAAAGATAATCCGGACCACGCCACGCCCATCATCGCTGGGAATGTGAGTTTTTATAATGAATCCAAAAATGGCGCAATCCCCCCTAGTCCTATTGTTAGTTGTTTGGGTCGGCTCAAGGATGTGAACAAAACGGTAGCCATGCATTTCCAAAAAATGGATTCTGTTTTACTGATGGTTGGCGAGCGGAAAAATGAATTGGGCGCAAGTTTGTACTACGGCCTGCATGGCGAATTGGGGGCCAATGTACCCAAGCCAAATTTAGAAGAAGTGAAGAATCAGATTTTTGCTCTGACAGATTGTATTGATGACGGACTGGTACTATCTTGCCATGACATTGCAGATGGTGGTATTGCATCGGCACTTTCTGAAATGACTTTTGGGAATGGAATCGGATGTGATGTGCATATTGAAAGTGATCTTTCTACTGATAAAATTTTATTTTCTGAAACGGGTGGATTTGTTTTAGAAGTATCACCGGAGAATGGGGATAGGGTTCAATATGCTTTTTCAAATGTCGGAGTAGATGTATTTAAAATTGGATTGACCAGCGGAGATTCAATAAGGATCAATGGTATTGTAAATCTCCCGGTGAATGAAGCGGAAGATGCTTGGAAAAACGGTTTGAGAGATAAATTATGATGGACAGGGTGACACAGAGACCACAGAGAGCCGCAGAGTATATTATAAAATTTTCTCTGTGCTGCTCTGTGTACTCCGGGTCCGAAAGAAAATGAAGAAAATAGATTACAAATCAGCTGGTGTGGATATTGACGCCGGGAATGAAGCTGTAGATCGTATTAAAGATGGAGTAAAGTCCACTTTCACATCCAATGTGCTCACGGGTCTCGGCAGTTTTGGTTCGCTTTATGACCTGAAACCTATTTTAGAAAATTATGACAATCCCGTTATGGTCCAGAGTATTGACGGCGTGGGGACGAAAACCATCATCGCCCGGAAGCTGGGGAAATTCAACACCATCGGTATTGATCTATTAAGCGCCGCCGCCAACGATATTTTGGTCATGGGTGCCCGACCGCTTACCTTTCTTGATTATATCGCCAATGACCGGCTGGAGCCGGTTATTATAGAAGAAATTGTCTCTGGTATGGTTGTGGCTTGCCGGGATACAGGTGTATCTCTGGTGGGCGGCGAAACAGCCGAAATGCCCGATACCTATCTGCCGGGCGAACATGATTTAGTGGGCGTCATCACAGGCGTGGTAGAAAAAGATAAAATTATTACCGGAGAGACCATTCAGCCCGGGGATGTGGTACTGGGCTTGCCGTCCAACGGATTGCATACCAACGGTTATTCATTCGCACGAAAACTCTTTTTTGAAATCAGCGGATATGATGTGAATGACACCATCCCCGAATTGGAAAAATCTGTAGGGCTCACTTTGCTGGAACCCCACATCAATTATACGAATCATGTGTTTGCCGCGCTGGATGCAGGAATTGATGTAAAAGGAATCGCCCATATTACAGGCGGTGGATTAGTAGAAAATATTCCGCGGATTTTGCCTGATGGTTGTGGTGTTGAAATCCAAAAAGGGACCTGGCCAAGTGTGCCTGTCTTTGATGTGATGCAATCCATCGGTGATGTGGAAGAAGATGAAATGCACCGCGCATTCAATATGGGCATCGGCATGGTCTTTATCGTAAATCCTGATGATGTGGATGCGGTGAAAAATGCCTTAAAAGAATTAACCGATGTATTTCAAATAGGATCAGTTGTTTCCGGCGAAGGAGTTAAAATTGATTAAATTAGTTTCGGTAGTGTTTAAGTGTTCTTGTGTTCACGTGAACATGCAGTACATGAACACTTGAACACTTAATCAACCTCAACACATGAAAAAATGTCCATTATCCGATTCCCCGGTTCTAAAAAGCGGGATTGCAACTATACAGTAGTTGCATACTAATTTAATAACCCTGTAACTTTAGCGTGAGCAAAACAGAAAAACTGATTGAACGATTCTTATCCAAGCCGAAAGACTTTAAATATGCTGAAGTTAAAAAGCTCTTGAAACATTTTGGATACACAGAATTGACAAAAGGCAGAACGTCCGGCTCTCGGGTTGCTTTTGTAAATCATGATTTAAAGAGATCTGTTTTGATGCACAGGCCCCATAAGGGAATTTTAAAACCATATCAATTAGCTGAAATAAAAAATGAACTCATGAACGCAGGAAAAATATCAGGGGAAAAATAACATGACCAAAGACACATTATTTTACAAAGGATTTTACGGTTCAATCCATTACACTGATGAAGATAAATGTTTATTCGGGCACATTATCGGTATTACGGATTCCGTTTCTTACGAAGGAACTACCATTAAAGAAATTACCGAAGATTTTCACCGGGCCGTGGATGATTACATCGCCGTGTGCGAAACTCTGGGTAAAAAACCATTGAAATCTGCCAAGGGGTCCTTCAATGTCCGTATTGGAAAAGAAGCCCATCTGAAAGCATTGATTAAAGCGGATATGAAAAAGACTTCCTTAAACCAAATTGTGAAAGAAGCCGTTGAAAAAGAATTAGAAGACATTGAGTTGGCGGGTTGAAAAAGAAGCAGTGATAAACCATTATAACTAATGTGTTAATGCGTTCACGTAAAGACATTAACACATGAACACATCGCACTTTAACACATGAAAAACATCGCAATTATCCAATTCCCCGGTTCCAATACGGAACGTGAAACTCTTATGGCATGTAGCCGTGTGGGGCTCAATCCAGTTGAATTTTTATGGAATGAACCAGCGGAAAAATTAACCGAATTTGACGGCTATGTGATTGTGGGCGGATTTTCTTACGAAGATCGATCCCGAGCCGGTGTTATTGCAGCGCTGGACCCCATCATGAAGCAGATCAAAATGGAAGCAAATCAAGGAAAACCTGTTTTGGGCATTTGCAACGGAGCACAAATTTTGGTGGAAAGTGGACTCGTCCCCGGACTGGAAGACGGCCGCGTCGGCGTGGCTCTGACCGACAACAAACGGGTGAAAGGCGGGCATGTTGTAGGTGTCGGCTACTATAATACCTGGGCAAATTTGAAAATGGCCGTATCGCCGGAACGTTGTGCCTTTACTCGCCATTTGGACACGGGCGATTTTATCAATATTCCATTGGCCCATGGTGAAGGGCGATTCATCATCCCCGACGAATTACTTCAAAAAATGATCGCCAACGACCAAACCGTCTATCGCTACTGTGATAATGATGGACATGTGGTGGATGAATTCCCCACAAATCCCAACGGATCCATGCACAACCTGGCGGCGGTGTGTAACCCTGCCGGAAATGTGATGGCCATGATGCCCCATCCGGAGCGGACAAAAAAGGGTGACGCTATTTTTTCATCAATGAAATACTTTATTGAAAACGGAAATCCCGTTACCGATCATACCCTGTCCTTTGAGCGACCCCATTATGAAGTGGGAAACTACAACCCAAATCCCGATGCCACGGAATGGGTCATTGATATGATTATTACCGATAACGAAGCGGCGTCTGTCCATAATGCCTTGGACCACTTGGGGCATGATGTATCCATCACCCGGCAAACTCATTGGGAGATTTCCACAGACGGTGAACGGGAATCCATCCTGAAAGCCATTGACGCCTCTGGGGAACTATACAACTCTAACAAAGAATTTATCAGCGAAACCAAGCCTGCCGATAATACCACATCCTTTTTGGTACGCCAAAAGGAAGACATGCACGGCCGGGCGAAATTCGAATCGCTGACCGAACGATTTGAAATTGCCGGATTGACCGAATTAAAACGCGGCGTCATATGGAATGTGACCGTAAACGGCGGTAATTTTGAGGCTGTTTTAAACGACATTTTGAACACTCACATACTATTCAACCCATTATCTCATGAATGCTATAGAATCAACTAGGAAATCGCCGTGCCACAAAAAGCTCAAAATTCGCAAATAAAAAAAAGTAAATATGAAATAATCATTTACTGGAGCAAGGATGACGGCGCTTATATTGCGGAAGTCCCCGAACTTCCCGGCTGTATGGCAGATGGTAAAACCTATGCTCAAGCTCTTAAAAATGTAGAAATTTTCATTAAAGAATGGATTGAAACTGCACGTGAATTAAACAGACCGGTTCCTGAACCAAAAGGTCGCTTACTTTTTGCTTAACTACTATGAATGCTATAGAATCAACTAAACACTACAAAGGCCGCATCCAAGCGGAATTGAACAATACATTAACCGAAACCAACCTCCCCAGCGGATCCAAGAAAACGGGTAAAGTCCGGGACCAGTATGACTTGGGCGATAAAATTGCGCTCATTACTACCGATCGCCAAAGCGCTTTCGACCGCGTGCTGGCGTCCATTCCATTTAAAGGGCAGGTGCTGAATCTCACCAGTGCATGGTGGTTCGAACAAACCAAGGATATCATTCCGAATCAAGTTATTGATATCCCCGATCCCAACGTAACATTGGCGAAAAAATGCGATGTTTTCCCCATCGAATTTGTCGTCCGCGGATACATCACCGGCAGCACCAGCACATCTCTTTGGACGGTGTACAACAACGGTGACCGTGAATATTGCGGAAATGTTTTGCCGGAAGGACTCAAGAAAAACCAGAAGCTGGCAGAGAATATGCTCACCCCCACTACAAAGGAAGAGCACCATGATCGGCCCATCGCACCGCCGGAAATTGTCAGCGAAGGATGGATGACCCAGGAATACTGGGATTATTGCAGTCAAAAAGCGTTGGAATTGTTTGCATTCGGACAAAAGAAAGCGGCGGAAAACGGCATGATTTTGGTGGACACCAAGTACGAAATGGGCCGTGATGCAGATGGCAACATTGTACTCATTGATGAAATCCATACACCAGACTCAAGCCGTTATTGGATTGCTGATACATACGATGAGCGGATGGCAGCCGGACAGGAACCACAGAATATTGATAAGGAATTCCTGCGGTTGTGGTTCGTAGATAATTGCGATCCATACAACGATGAAACATTGCCAAATGCTCCTGATGATTTGGTGACTGAACTATCCCGCCGTTACATATATCTTTATGAGACGATCACGGGTGGGGTGTTTCCATTCCCTGATGCTGGTAAACGGGTTGACGAAAGAATTAACGAAAACTTAAAGGAATATTTATAGACACAGAGTAGCGCAGAGCTACACCGAGAAAAATAAATTATAAATTCTCTGTGGATCTCTGTGTTCTCAGTGTCACATAAAAAGGATGTAACATGAAAGCTATATTAATCATGGGTTCAACATCGGATGAGCCCCACGCAAAAAAAATCACCGATAAATTAGACGACTATAGTATTGCCTGGGAACAGCATACAGCATCGGCACATAAGCAACCGTTGAAAGTGCTGGAAATATTGGAAACCAACAAAGGCGGTAAAGATATTGTCTATATCACCATCGCCGGCCGGTCCAATGCATTGTCTGGATTTGTGGCCGCCAATTCTGAATTCCCAACGCTCGGCTGCCCGCCATTTTCCGACAAAGCAGATATGTTGGTGAACATCCACTCTACCCTGCAGATGCCCAGTAATACACCGGTGCTGACAGTGATTGATCCGGGGAATTGTGCGTTAGCTGTAAAACGAATTTTCGGGGTTTAGGAGTAACACGGAGACCACAGAGCATCACAGAGAAATGCTGGAATGAAAAACATTGAAATCAACGATTTAACCGAAGAAATTATTGGTGCGGCGATTGAAGTTCACCAAGAATTGGGACCAGGTTTGCTCGAATCTGCTTATCAAGAAGCTTTGGTTTATGAACTCCGGTTACGTGGTTTTTTTGTTGAAGAAGAAGTCCCTATTCCCGTCATATATAAAAAGAAAAAACTTAAAAAGGAATATCGGGCAGATATCATCGTTGAGAAAAGAGTTTTGCTAGAAATAAAAGCACAAGAAGACCGACACGATATTTTTCAAGCACAAACATTAAATAATACTCGACTATCAAAACTAAAAGTCGGATTGCTTATTAACTTTCATCATAAAAAACTTATCAATGGTCTTAAGCGATTCATTTTTTAATGTTATGGCTCTGTGTTTCTCTGTGAACTCTGTGTCCCAAAAAACATGAACACTCTAAACACTATTTCCCCTTTAGACGGTCGTTACGCTAAAAACGTCAGCGACCTTTCGCCTTACTTCAGCGAGATGGCGCTCATGCAGTATCGCTTAAAAGTAGAAGTGGAATATCTGATTGCCCTTGGGAATGAAAAATCCATCAAAGATCTGCTGCCGTTTTCCAAAGATGAACAAACCCGTCTGCGGAAGATCTATCAGGATTTCAATATTACTGGTGCGGAAAAGATCAAGGAGATCGAAGCCACCACCAATCATGATGTAAAAGCCGTTGAGTATTACATTCAAGGCAAGGTGAAAAAAGCACTCCACCCGTGGATCCATTTTGCCCTTACGTCTGAAGATGTAAATAATCTATCCTATTCGCTCATGTGGCAGGATGGATTGAAACAGGTCTACCTGCCGGCACTTCAATCCATTAATAAAGAACTGAAAAAACTGGCGCAGAAATATAAAAATGCATCCATGCTGGCACTCACCCACGGACAGCCCGCCACACCCACAACCTTCGGAAAAGAATTGGCTGTATTCTGCGCCCGATTGGACCGGCAAATTGATCAATTAAAAACGCATATACTCTTGGGAAAATTCGGCGGCGCCACAGGCACATGGTCCGCACATATGGCCGCCTATCCAAAAACGAATTGGATAAAATTTGCATCAAAGTTCATCAAATCATTAGGGCTGGAGCCCAATCTGATCACCACCCAGATCGAACCCCATGATTCTGCTGCAGAAAGCTATCATCAAGTGGTGCGGGTCAATTCGATTGTGACGGATCTATGTCGGGACATGTGGGCTTATATCAGTCGCGGCATTCTCGGACAAAAGAAAGTGGCCGGCGAAGTGGGATCATCCACCATGCCTCATAAGATTAATCCCATCCAATTTGAAAATGCGGAAGGTAACATGGGCATCGCCAATGCGCTCTTGAACCATCTGGCTGTTAAGTTGCCCATTTCCAGGATGCAGCGAGACCTGACTGATTCCACCACGTTGCGGAACCAAGGTGTGGCTTTGGGGCATTCCTTCTTGGCGCTGAAAAATATTGCGAAAGGCTTGAGTCGAATTACAATAAATAAAATCCAAATGGTGAATGAGTTGGACAATCATTGGGAAGTGCTGGCGGAAGCGGTCCAGACCATCTTGCGAAAAGCCGGCAAGCCCGATGCTTATGAACAATTGAAATCCTTGACGCGGGGACAATCCATCAATGCAGAATCCCTGGCGGAATTTGTAGCAGGATTAAAAATCTCAGATGAAGATAAAGAAACGCTCTTAAATCTTACGCCTGCGAATTATATCGGAATTGCAGATAAGTTGGTGGGTTTGTTATGAGATTAAAAAAATATGTAATACGTAATTATTTAAAATGTAAATATGAAACACTATTACGTTTTACGTTTTACGTTTTTTATTTGAAGCCCATCCCAATTGTAAACTCCACAACCCAACTGAAGAACCCATGTGCGGTATAGCCGGAATATATTCCCATAAACCTGTCGCTGCAGAACTCTATGACAGTATCATTCACTTACAACATCGTGGACAAGATGCTGCCGGGATTATGACCTACGA
The DNA here is from genome assembly GCA_964343505.1 of uncultured bacterium. Lineage (GTDB taxonomy): Bacteria > Fidelibacterota > Marinisomatia > Marinisomatales > TCS55 > TCS55. The sequence continues at coordinate 2,061 of CAYFJU010000080.1, read as the reverse complement.
TGACCGCATGCACAAAGAAAAGGGCATGGGTCTCGCAAAGGAAGTTTTCAACGAAGAGAACATGAAATTTCTCACTGGAAATATCGGCATTTCCCACAATCGATATCCAACCCACGGTGGCTTTAGCCATGGTGAAGTGCAGCCCTTTTGGACGTCTGTACCTTATGGCATAGCCATGGGGCATAACGGCAATTTGACCAATTATCATGAACTTGCTGAAGAAGTCACGCAAAAAGAGAGCCGTTATCTAAACACAACCAGTGACACTGAAGTTCTGTTGCACCTGTTTGCCGACCAACTTCATAAAGATGTGCCGCCCCACACCAGCGAAGAATTCTTTGATCTTTTATGCGAAGCAGTTTCCAACATTTTTCAAAAGGTAAAAGGCGCCTACTCGGTTACGTCAATTGTCATAGGAAAAGGGTTAGTTGTATTTCGCGACCCCCAGGGGATTCGACCCTTGGTAAAGGGTGAGCGTCCCAATGGTAACGGTGGTAAAGATTATATTTTCGCTTCTGAAAACACGATGTTTTATGCCCTGGGCTACGAACCCAAAGGTACCGTTCTCCCCGGTGAACTCATCTATGTGGATGAAGCCGGACAAGTATTCAGCAAGCGGTTGGTGAAAAAAGATTTCAATCCATGCATTTTTGAATATGTCTATTTCGCCCGCCCTGATGCCACGCTTAATGATGTGAGTGTGTATCGTTCCCGCCTGCGGATGGGCCAAAACCTGGCAGAAGCGTGGAAGAAAAAATATCCAGAAAAATCACCTGACATTGTGATCCCGGCCCCCAGCACCGCGAATACATCGGCCCTATCCTTTGCCCATGAACTTGGGGTGCGCTATTCCGAAGGGCTGTATAAAAACACCTTTATCGGGCGTACCTTTATCATGCCGGGGCAAGCCGAGCGGAAAAAATCTGTGCGCTATAAACTGGTGCCACAGGAATTGGAGATCCGCGACAAGAAAGTTCTGATCATGGATGACAGCATTGTCCGTGGTAATACCAGTCGCGAGATTGTCCGCATGCTGCGGGATTTTGGTGCCCAGGAAGTATACTTCGCCAGCGCCTGTCCGCCGGTGAAATCGCCCTGTTTTTATGGTGTGGATATGCCCACCAAAAGTGAACTCATTGCCGGGAATATGGACGAAGATGAGATTGAAAAATATTTAGAAGTGGACGCTTTGCTTTATCAACAAATTGATGATCTTGTCGAAGCAGTAACCCGGAAAGGGGACCACCACATCGATACGCCTTGCATGGCCTGTTTGGATGGAAATTATGTTGCAAACGATATCGATGAAGCGAAAATCGCCGAGATGGAAGCTATGCGTGTGAATGATAGAAACGGGGGTTAAGGTTTTGAACACAGAATTCGCAGAGAGCCACGGAGTCCACAGAGAAAAAAATTATATAACTATCTCTGTGTGCTCTGTGTCATAAACTAATGACAGAAGACAAAAAAGGCCCTGCAGTCAAATTTCCCCCACCATTGGTCTATGTGCTCTGGATGACTCTTGGCGGCATCCTGCAAAAATTTTATCCGACCGATATGGGCATTCCCTTTAACCATCAATATTGGGGACTGGGAATGGTGATCCTAGGAATTATTTTTTTGATCTACGCAAGAACAGTTTTTAAAAAAGCAAAAACTAATATCAAACCCTGGGAGAAAACAAAGAGCATCATTACCACAGGCATTTATGCCCGCTCCCGGAATCCTATTTATTTAGGATTCAATATTTTTCCAATTGGACTGGGAATCTTCTTTGACAATCTCTGGGTCTTGTTGAGTTTTCTGCCCGGTGCATTGACCGTATATCATATTGCCATCAAAAAGGAAGAAGCCTATTTAGAAGAAAAATTTAGGGATGAATATTTGGACTACAAAAAGAAAGTCCGGCGGTGGATTTAAATTTAAAATATGAATGTGTTCGAGTGTTTAAGTGTTCACCTGAACACATTTGCACTTAAACACACAAATACTTATTCTTGAAAGTATTACCGGTATTACCTTATATTACAACAAATACATTATGGTGAAATTATGCTAAAA
>CAYFJU010000079.1:0-13645 GCA_964343505.1 uncultured bacterium | reverse complement strand
TTTTATTCGAAATATGAGCATAATTATTACGACTAACTGATGCCAGTTTAATAACGATGGTGTAAAAATGATTCCTGCCAACACTACCGTTCCTCCAAGCAGGCACGATGTTCATCATTTTAATCCTATATAATCGCATTATGGGTAAATTCCTTTCGAATTTTCAATCAGAAACCCATGTTCAAACGATTCAATAAACTGACCTTATTAATCCTGTTCATCCTGGCAGGGTGTCAGCAAAAATCCAATACGGGGATTGCCTTTGCCGACCTGAAGCTGGGGGATGATGTTAAAGAATCAGGTCTCTTTCTGCAGGAAAGACCGATGGGGCTTCATGCCGTTAAAACGGATCGGGCGAAAATGGACACAGTATTCATGGCCGTCCATGGTTATGGTTCTCAGGGATATGAATGGGTGTATGCCTTGCGCAAAATGGCCACATCCGGAAACCAAATTTATTATTACCGCTGGGATTGGAGTCAATGCCCCGGTGCGGCAGGCGGCCGATTGAAATCTGTCATTGATTCCCTGGTATCAGCAGAGCCGAATATTACCCATATTAATTTATTCGGCCACAGTTATGGCGGTGTGATTGTGACCAGTTTGGCAGATGATCATTTTGATGTATCCATGGATATCCATGCCATCGCAGCGCCACTGGTCGGGCATTCCCGACTGGAGAAAAATTGTCCCGAATATCCGCGCTTTAACAATCTGTCCCTCACTAACAACCTGGTCCAATGGCGGACGGTTCATGAGCAGGACGGCGCTTTTAAGGATTTAACGATCGATCCGCAGGTGCTTGATATTGACGGAAGTGAAGTTGTCCAACTGCCGGCGGCCTTTAACAATGGCAGAAGGCTTGGACATAACTGGTCCGTCACTTGGGTCATGGATCAATACTTTGGAAGGGGGAAATAAATGAATTGTTTAATCACTGGCGGAAACAGGGGCATTGGCCTGGAGTGGGTGAAGCAGCTATCCGAAAGAGGTGAGGCTGTATATGCAGGCTGCCGCGAACCGGAAAGTGCCGATAAGCTAAAAAAAATAATTTCAGATGAAAATATTATTGCCCTGGATGTGAAGGATGAAGATTCCATTCAGGCGGCGGTGGAGCGATTGAAATCGAAAACAAAACCGTTAGACTTGCTGATTAACAATGCGGGTATCAGCGGCTTTTCCAAACTCCAAAATATTGAAATGGATGACCACTTGGAAACGTTCAAAACCAATACGCTTGGGCCGCTCTTTGTTACAAAACATTGCCTGGCATTATTGGAAAAGGGATCCACCATTGTCAACATGTCATCTCTCATGGGCAGTATCGATGATACCAGCGGCAGTTACTACAGCTACCGCATTTCTAAGGCAGCTCTGAATATGGTTACGAAAAATCTTCATCAGGATTTAAAGGGCAAAGGGATTAGGGTTGTCTCCTTTCACCCTGGATGGGTGCGGACGCGGATGGGTACACCCATTGCACCCGTATCCACGAAGCGATCTGTTGCGGGAATGCTAAAGGTGTTGGATGAGGGGAAAGATATCAGCGGAAAGTTTATCAATTTCAAGGGGGAAGAACTCCCTTGGTAAATGAGGAGATGAAATGAATTACAGGAAAAAATCATACGATTTTGAAAACCTTGATCCTTGGCTGACCAATCTCAGGGATGTGTTAGACCTAAAGGGTGTGGCTACGTCCTTTGCCCGCATTCCGGCAGGAAAAGGCTACACCTTTATCCATCAGCATGAAAATCAGGAAGAGGTATATATTGTCTTGGGTGGCAAGGGCATTATTTACATAGACGGTGAAATTATTGACCTGTCTCCGGGAGATATGGTCAAGGTGGATGCCATCGCCCGGCGCTGCCTCAAGGCTGATGATAATTCTGAATTGGTATGCCTGATTTTAGGCGCCCTGCCGGCGGATGGATTTCCGCGAAAGGCCAGTAGTTCAACATTAATTGATGATGGTATTCCAGACTGGGACAACCTGCCGCCCTGGTATGAGGGGAATGAAAAGGTGATTGGGATCAATAAAAAACTGAAAGCCCAGAGAGAGGCAGATTAAGGATGGCTTTAACGGCAGCGGATCGGTTTAAGTATAACCTGTACTTATGGTATTTCGGATTGACAAAAGTTAGGCTGATCCATTATTGTCGGCCGAAAATTTTTGACATCACTGATGAGGGAGTTGAATTATTGATGCCTTTGGATCGCCGTACCCGGAACCATGTCCGATCCATGTATATCGGCGCCATGGTGGTGGGTGTGGATATGGTGACCGGTTTTACCGCCATGCTGAAGATTCGAGAATCGAAGCGGAATGTGATTCTCATTTTTAAAGATCTCAAAGCAGATTTCTTCAAACGGGCCGAAGGGGATGTTCATTATATTTGCAAAGAAAGCAAAGCCATTGCAGCAGCGGTCGAACAGGCCATCAGCACCGGGGAACGTGTCAACCTCCCCGTACCGGTTATTGCCACGGTTCCGAATCAATTCGGTGATGAACCGGTGGCGGAATTCACCATCACCCTATCCATGAAAGAAAAATGAAAAAACTCATACCATTTTTACCCCTGCTTGTGATTGGCTGTATCTTTACAGGCACCAACATTATTGTGCCCCTGGACCTGGACCTGGCGGAGAAACTGAAAATCAGGAGCGGCGAAAGTGCCTGGACCCTGGAAATGGGCCCCTTCCGATCTGAAAATATTCAGGACCGCCCCACACGGTTTTTGTATACAGACTTTAGGACGTCCGATTGGCCCATCGCTTCAATTGAATTTTTCATGAGAGATGAGGGTCAGGCCAACTGGGAATGTTATTGCGAATACCCGCCGGAAAAAGGGCCTTGGTCGCCCTACCTCAGGTGTGAATTCACCGATTTGAACCAGCCCGATGTTAAATGGGTAGTCCGGGATTCCATTGCCTATACGAAAGGTGACACTATTCGCGTGAAGGAATATTTTGCTTCCAAGAATCCAAAAGATTTTGAACGGAATCAACTTATGGGATTCACGTTTGGCAGGGATGACAAAACATTAGGCTTGGTGGACATTTCCAAGCCGACCAGGGAATATGCCTGGATCTATCCCTACATGGAACCCCGCTTTCAACGGGTAATCGCTGCCACCTCCACCGCCATGGTGATTAAATATCGCAAACTACACCTGGATATTGTCTATGATCATTTAAAGATTATACAGACTGAAGAAGAACTTCCCATAGAGGATCCCGGGTTGGATGAAGAATCAATTCCCGAAAATCAGGACGAAAAAAACTAACATTCCTCCCGAATGAAGAAGGCCCTGGTTCAATTATGGTTGAGTAGTGTTGTATCGACTGTATTGATTTCATCGTGTGCGAAGGAAAAATCCAAAACTTCGTCATCTAAATCACCTGTTCCAGAAGCCCAACTTTCAATGAAAGACCAGGGGTTTGTGGGGGACACAGAATGTACTTTTTGTCATGAGGATATCTACCGGACATATAAACAAACAGGCATGGGGCGCTCTTTCTATTTACCGGCGAAGGCCAATCAAATTGAGAATTATACGTCCCAAAATCATGTCGATGATCCCAAATCAAATCTGCACTATGAAATGGAAGAATCCGGTGGGCAATATTACCAGGTTGAATACCGAACGGATGGATGGGGAAACCGTATCCATGAATTGAAGCGGCGAGTGGATTTTGTTATCGGTTCCGGGAATCACACCCGCAGTTACCTGGCGCAGATCAATGGCCGGATGGTTGAAATGCCGGTCACCTGGTATGCGAAAAAAGGTATCTGGGATATGAGTCCTGGGTATGATAAAAATAATTCCCGTTTTTCACGCCCCATCATTCAGAAATGCATAACCTGCCACAATGGATATGCTGATTTCAATACCTATTCCCTCAACCAATTCAGAAATCCTATTCCCTTAGGGATTGGGTGTGAGCGGTGCCACGGACCGGGAAAAGATCATGTGGAATTCCAATTATACGGTGAACAGGACCCTTCTAAGGCCGGACAGGGCGATCCGCGCATTGTGAATTCTGCCAAACTCAGCAAGGAACGCCAGCTGGATGTCTGTTTTCAGTGCCACCTCCAAGGGGAACTTTCCGTATTGAAAGGCAACAATTCTTGGACAGACTTTCGCCCGGGCCAATCCCAACAGGTGTTCCGTTCTATTTATGTTGAGGATAACTTGGACCCGGAAAATTTTCGCATCGCCAGCCAAGGAGCCCGCATGGTATTGAGCAAATGTTTTACCGAAAGCGCCGGCGAGCTTAACTGTACTACTTGTCATAACCCCCATGTTCCTGTCCAAACCTTGACAAATGAAGTTTTTAATGAAACCTGTATGTCCTGTCACCCATCTGCTTCCCTATCACCATCTTTGGGTGACGTGGCGCACAATCCGGAAGCGAATTGCATCAATTGCCATATGCGCAGTTCGGGAACCAGTGATATTCCTCACGTGAACGTGACCGACCATTGGATTCGGCGTCGGATTAAATCATACGGAAAGTCGGAAGTCCTGAAACTGATGGAGCGAACAGACCCCATACGATTAAGGAGTTTTTTTGAGGAAACAGATGAATTGGCTGACTTAAGAAAAGGGATCGCCTACGTTAAACTGTATGAATCTAAAGACCCTAAAGAAAAATATTTAGGATGGGCCATTCCCCTATTGAAGAACGGTCTTTTAAAGAGTCCGCGTCATGAAAAAGGACGATTCTTTTATGGCAAGGCCTTATTCCATTCCGGGAATTTGGAACAGGCTGAAACACAATTCAAATTATTAACCAATATCAACCCGGGCTTTGCAGATGTATGGGTTCAACTTGGGATTATATATCAAAATAAAAAACAATATGCCCAAGCCGAAGGTGCTTACCGCAAGGCGCTGTCCATCTATCCTGAGAATGAAATTGTCTATAATAATTTAGGCAACGTATTAACCGATTTGAATCGGTCAGGCGAAGCGAAAAAAGCTTATTTAAAAGCGATTGAACTCAATCCTTGGTATGCAGCATCCTATAATAACCTCGGCGATTTGCTGTTTCACAAATACCGCAATAGTGGTGAGAGTCTCAAATATTTGGAGGATGCCTTGCAGCTTGAACCTGATTTCATTGAAGCGCGGAATAATAAAGGGTCCATTTATTTGGCGGATAACCAGTTGAATTTGGCCGAGGCGGAATTTAAAAATATTTTGGTTCTCAATCCCAACTATCTCCCCGCTTTTGGCAACCTGGCCTTGATTTACAAAAACCAAGGGAGAACTGAAAAAGCGAAAGATCAATTGAAACAATTGTTAACGATCGCACCCAATAATATTCAGGCGCGCAACATGTTAAAAGAATTGGAAGATGAATGAAATCATCTACCGCTCATTGGATCCTCATCCTTACGGCAATTCTTTTTAGTTCCGGTGGTGTTTTCATCAAACTGGTAGATATGAATCCAGTAGCCATCACCGGTGCACGGAGTTTTGTGGCAGCAATGGTTTTTCTCATCTATATCCGCCGGCCCAAGTTTAACCGGGATAAGGAGACAATCATCGGCGCACTGGCCTATTGCGGGATGGTTATGTTGTATGTGGCCTCCATGAAACTCACAACGGCCGCCAATGCGATCTTTTTGGAATTCACGGCCCCTATGTACGTGGTGATCTTCGGGTATTATATGTTGAATGAACGGGTAACGAAATTCGATCTTTTTGCTATGGGCGTCATGTTCCTGGGCATGGGCCTGTTCTTCATGGATGAACTTACCCTATACGGCTTTTGGGGGAATATCATGGCCTTGGGGGCGGGCGTATGTTTGGCCTTAGTTACGGTGATCGTCCGTAAACAAAAAGAATCTTCAGCTTTCGAAATCGTACTATTAGGGAATCTGCTTACGGCCTTGGTGTGCACACCGTTTTTGGTTGATTCCATTGCAGACTCACAAGTTTCAGATTGGATTATTTTACTGTTTCTGGGGATCTTTCAACTGGGAATTCCCTATATTCTTTACACCCTGGTTCTGAAATATTTACCGGCCATTGATGCGATTTTGATTGGAATGATCGAGCCGGTATTAAACCCTGTCTGGGTATTTCTTTTTGTCAGGGAGACAATTGGGAAATGGTCCTTGGTCGGCGCTATTATGGTCCTGGTTGGTTCACTCGGCCGGAGTTATTTAAAGCATCGGAAAGCAAAAGCCCCGCTTAACCAATAGGGGGAAACTCAAAAAGGTTAAAAGCGGGGCTTTTTCGTCATGAAGGTGGAAATGTCTAAGGAATTAGTCCTAACCACCTTGGCATAGAATATTGCCTGGAACCCTTCAGACTATTGGCAGGGATAATACTTGTAACCGTTGCTTTCTTAAACACAAGATTCATGACCACTTCCAGGGATGTGACACTGCTAGGCTGCAGGCCGATTAATCCCATGGCGATTTCTTCTCTACAATCTGCTTCTGATTCCGATTCATCATCATCTTCGCAGGGATCTTCGCGATGTATGATTTTTAAATCATTGGCGGTGACCACGTATTGGAGATCAACGGTATCAATATTTCCATTCGGTTCTTTAACCGCCATAATCAGTGTATCGGTACCTTCGGTCCACCATTCCCCGGCTAAATGGACAGTAATTGTATCACAATTCCCATAATCGTCACAATCAAGAAAGGTGTCCTTCAATTCGAGTTTACCGTCCTCCTGTAAATCCAGTTCCTCAGGCGGTCCTTGCATCATTTCCTCATCCATGAACGGTGGAGCTACAAGGGTGGGCGTGTTGGCCGGGATTGAAAAAGTGGCCGGCATCAGGTCACCGCTGGCCACTGTTACCCTGGAACTGTCCCATTTCAATGAATCCTGGTCAATGCCGAAACGAACAAACTCGGCGAAATATAGAGATATATCATTTAGAATCAGTTTTTGGGTGGTTGTATCCAAAGAAAAATCAGCAGGGTCAACCCGATCAGCTAAATACAGGCTGTCCGGCGGTCGGTCTCCCATGAAAAAATTGCTGGTATCAGTGATCACCCACTGAAAATAAGCGGCCCGCACCACGGTGGTATCCGTTTCACTCCCATCATCGTGATGAATGATGTTTTCATCCTCCATGAGCACAAACATCTTTAATGTTTGGCCCACGAGATCACTTGGATTTCGGAATAAAGTCCAATCCAGATTCTGGGCAGCAAAAAAGAAATCAGGGCCATCATCGTCTTCATCAACATCGTCATCCATCCTTTCAAACATGAACATGGGGTTGATATATTTCAAATTTTCATTTTGATTGTCCCCGGCGATGGATAATCCACTTCCGACTCCCGGTTTGAAAAGATCGATAAATTCCTGGTTGGAATTGGTGGTGATTTCAAGCCCAACTTGCAGCCCCTCTCGGTACCATTTCCCGACTAACTCTTTGGGGTTATTTTTCCCATCGTCTTCTTCAGCTAGTTTACATCCCATAAAGCCAATGAACAGACTAAAAACGATTATTAATTGAGTATGGTGTTTCATCACATAATCCTTTCTTTCAATTTTTTTATTCAGGGTAAACCTACCTAACTTTAGATGATTATTCAAGTGACCCCAATCACAGGAAAAACCAATGACAGGTACAGTAAAAGAATATGATACATCCAAGGGATTTGGATTTATCTCTGGTGATGACGGAGAGGATTATTTTGTCCACGTTTATGGGCTGGGACCGAAACTGAAGAAATTTGGCTTAAGGCCCGGCCAGCGCGTGGCCTTCGACGTGGATTTTGATATGAAAGGGGATAAGGCCGTAAACGTCCGGCCGGGGTAATCTCTATTTCAGGTAAGTTATCTGTTGGGTCAGGACCGACCCCAGCGCTTCAACCTGGACGATATAAGTCCCGGAGGCCCACCCCTTCGGCACGATCTTATAAGTATGATATCCAACTGATTTTAATCCCAAATCCTCCTGCAATACGTGCCGTCCGGCGATATTATAAATAAAAATCTTTACGGCACCCCGCTGCGGTAATTCATAGTGTACCTCAGCGGCTGGATTAAATGGGTTTGGAAAGGCAGGATGGAGTCTAAATGCTGACGGCACATCCGCCTGATGGTCCGTGGAAAGAGGTTCATAGATCACCGGGATAGGGTCATATACTTCTTCCAAAATATTGGTAACCGTTTCTTTTGGCAGTCCGAACCAATCCTGCATGATGGTGCTGTAAATCTGGCGGTAGTCGTGCTGGACCTGAATATTGCCGGAGCGGTTGAGATCATTCAAATTGGGTTGTGAACCAATGATATCGCCACGCAAGGATGAACCGTAAAAAAGGGTCGGTCCAGCCGTACCGTGGTCCGTACCCACGGAACCATTCTCTTTCACACGACGCCCAAATTCAGATGTGGTGACAACCAGCACTTTTTCCAACAATCCTTGGCTGCCCATATCCTTCAGGAAGGCAAACACGGCCTGGTCCAGTTCACGGAGGAGCCGTGAATGGTCATTCCACTGGTTGGCATGGGTATCGAACCCGCCATAGTTCAGGCGGTAAACGGGTGTAGTCAATCCGCCGGAGATCAATTTGGCCGCCACCGCCATTTGCAGGCCGATACCTGTTTCGGGAAATTCAGAATTGTTTTTCCCTTTTTGTCCCGCATCATTGATGACACCTGAAAATTCATAAGTGCTCTCATCAACGGCCCGAAGATATTTCAACTCTTCACCGCCGTAGGTTTGGGGTGCAGGGTCAGAAGAACCAGTCACATAATTTTCATCAATAATTTTATACAATGAATCGGTACTGCCCAGCATGGTGGCCATGTTGGTTTCTTCAGTCTGGAACTCCAGCAGGTTGGCGCTACCCATCTGGATGCCGATGGGGTGGTCCGGTATATTGGCAGGATAGTCGGGATAATCATGGGCGAACATGCGCCCCAGCCAGCCTGTATTCCACACCCGCACTGCACCGGAAGCAGTCACCCAAATATCAGAAGATCGAAAATGGGACAGGTTGCCGTCCGGATAACCAACGCCATGAACAACAGACATTAATCCCTGATTGAACAAACTTTGGGAATTCACCAGCGAAGGATGGAAATAGGTATCATATTGAACGGGGAGACCATTAGAAGCATTAATACCCAGGTTGGGGCGCTTATTGTAATAAGTGCTGTCCTGGACGGGAATCAAGGTATTCAAGCCGTCATTCCCGCCATTGAGTTTGATCAGAATCACTATGCGGTCTGAACCCCAATTACCACTGGATTTTCGCAGATGTTTGGGTCGAGAGAATGCCATGAGCGGTACTTTTGTCCCGGCAATGGACAAGGCCGTGGCCGTCTTGATAAAATCCCGCCGTTTCATGCCAGTTGGGCCTCGGGAAGTCTTAACATATATTTTACCAATTCCTTAAGACGATAATCCGCACCGCTGGCGTTGATATCCCAATCGTATTCGGCCGCACCGTCCATGAGGATGCCCACCAATTTATCTTCCAGTTTTTCAGAAAGGGGCAATCCGAAAAGCACCAGGGCCAAATCTTTGACCAGCGTCCGGGCATTATGAGGATTCGACAGACCGTAGGCCAGTTCAACGATATTAGTATCAAATTTTAGGCGATTGTCGGATTTTGTATCCACTAAGGTTGCGGCCAGCAATTTTCGAACGGGCAAAGTAATGGAATTAATCCAAGCCCGGTGTCCGGTCCAGCCATTCACATCCGGCGGATAGAGAATGGTCATACCCATATACCCGATAAAGCGCAGAAGATACCGGTTGGGGAATTCCTGGTTGTGGAGATTCAATTTTCTGATGAGCCCCAATGTTTGGGTGGTGGGATTAGGGATTTGTGATCCACGAAAATTGACATCATAAAAATGTTCTGAAGTCAGTAAATATTCCATCACCGGTTTGATTTCATAGTTACTATCCCTGAAAATCTTTGCCATTTGATTTACGAAATTTTCATCGGGCACTTCATAAATGAACCATTTATAAATCTTTTCACAAATGAATTTCGCGACGACCTCTTGTTCCAAAATGATTTCAATAATATCATCGCCGTCGAAACTGCCCCCTCTCCCCATGAATTCTTTATAGTTAAAATCGTGTTGAGACAGCCAATAATCCCCATCTCCCCGGCGGTATTCAAATAAATAATTGGTTTGATAACCGTTGGTGGTATAACCCGTGAAGGCCTTGGATGCGGCCACCACGTCTGCCTGGGTGTAGGTGTCCACACCCATGGTGAATAATTCCATCAGCTCCCGGGGGAAGTTTTCATTAGGGGATCTTTTTTTGCTGCGGTAAGTGTCCAACCAGATGATCATGGCCGGGCCGAAAGTCACTTTTCTGAGGAGGGTCCGAAAGTTCCCTAGGCAATGCTCACGCAGGGCGTCATTTTGTTCATAAATCGCTTGGGGGAAATAGACTTTTTGAGCATTGGTGGCAAAATGTTCATGCCAAAAGAGGGTCATATTTTCCCGGATGGATACATCATCTTTCATGATCAAATTCATCCACCAGTCCACTAATAAAATGCGCCGGTCACGATATAATTTTTGGTATTCCTTGCGTTCTGAGTCGGACATATGACGGAAATCGGGAATTGCTTCTTCCACCCAGTCGCCGGGTTTATTGGGTTTAGGATTGGTTTTTAATAAATCAGCGACAGCCCCATCCAGCCCCATATCGGTATATTTTTTCATATCGGTAAAAGTGGGGCCGCTATGAACCCGTTTTAATAAATGAGCCGCCGTATCTTGATTCCAGCTATTTGACGATAATCGGGCCAGGGAAGTAGTGGCGTTGAGTTTTTGAGGCGGTTTTTGAGGCGCTTCAAGTTGAAAAACAAAGGGCTCTTGTTTATCTTTTTGATGAAGGCGGGCCATTTCGGGAGATGGCCATTGAGGGTCAATATGGGTGATTTGATTGACGCCACCCATATCAATCTTGAGGAAGGATCTGCGCTTGATTCTCTTGGCCATAGGGCTCAATAAATTACGACGAGTTCAATTTGAAAAAGTTAAATGAATCTGAGATAAAATTACGGATGAGGGGATTGATTCGGGCTGGAATTTTGTGGGCTGCGTCATAGGACGCCAAATGGACCGCGTGCCCCCGCTGCTTGAAAAAATCATAAGCCTTTTCGCTGGCGCCAAGGGGGATAACCTCATCCCGCCTCCCGTGGAGCAGTAGTACAGGCGTACCTCTACTTTGATCCGTTGCTTCTGTTTTTAATATATCCATGAATTTGATAAACCCGGCGATGGGGACGATGCCCCCAATCGCAAAGGGGAGCCGCGGGGCAATTTCCATGGACAGGCTGGCGCCTTGTGAAAAGCCGACTAAAAAAATATGTTCAGGTGAAAATCCCTCGGACTGAATATCCGTCAGAAGTTGGTGCATTCCGGTCCATGTTTTTGCAATTTCCCAACCCTTTTCATCACTGCCGCTGAACCAGGTATAGCCCTTGCCCGAATCAGATACATAGGGCGCCCGCGGGAAAAACCATTTGGCGTCCTCAATTTTCATCATCTTGGCCACCGGTTCAAACACATGTTCATTGCCGGTCCAGCCATGAATACCGATGATGGCTTTTGTCGGTTGGTCCGACGAACAATAGGTGCGGGTAACCAGTTTAGAATTCGCAGCAGCAATCATCGATAATCGTAACCGAATTCACATTCAGTTCTTCGTCTAAGATATAGGCCCGGATGCAGACACCTACATCCACACCCTCCAATTTCGCCAAGCCTTCATATTTAGCCAAGTCGCTGGCAGTCACCTTCATGAATATGAATCCGCCCAGGAGATCGCCGCAGTTATTGCATTTGGCATCCCTGTCACAGGACAACATGAACAAACATGTGATTGCCGTTAAAATCCACTTTTTCATTGACCGCCCTCCTACTGAAAATTGGCTTCTGCCGTTAACACCCATTTGGCATTGCCGGGCGTGCGGCTCGGTTCAAGACGGTATAGTTCTCCCGTGGCTGTATCCAGCATATAATGCCAGTGGGTTCGTTCAATTTGAAAGGACTGCAGTTGAAAGCGCCCCGCCGCCTTATCCTTGCCCAGTTGATCCTGGACATAAGTATCCAGCTCTTCCATAATGGTAACCAGACTATCATCCTGTGCCTGTGTAACACCCATGATCGTAAAAATCATGCCAGAAAAAATAACGCCGATGATTAAGCCTGTGATGGTTCGTTTCATAATTGCCTCCTTGGGTTAAGATCCAATGGTGCGCTCGGCTTCATAGTCCGCCATGCGCTGAACAAAATCGTCTTCATCCTCAGCCCGGAGCAGGGGACTGATTAAAATATTTTCATCAATGGATATGGTCATTTTGGGCCCGTAATCATGACCGGGATAAATCATCGTATGTTTGGGTAATTCTAAAATGGTATCATAGACCGAATGATAGAGCTGGCGCGTATCACTGCCTCCGCTGATCGTTCTGCCGGTACGGCCCACAAACAGGGTGTCGCCGGTGAAAATAATGCCGTCCAATAAATAACAGACTGAATCGGGATAGTGCCCCGGCGTATGGAGCACTTCCAAACTCAGTTGGCCGACCGTGACAATATCGCCATGCTTCACCGGACGTTTGAGTGTGGAACGGACCTTATCCTCCGAATCTTTATAGATCATAGTCACCAAGTTGGGGAAGGCATCCACATATTCATCCATGTAAGCTGTATGGTCACCATGGGTATGAGTGATGAACAGGGCAATCAATCCTTTCTTGCTCACAAAGGGCAGAATTTGTTTCAAGGGCACCGATGCATCCACCAGGAACTGGTTGCCGGTGCGCATGCAGGTCACCAGGTAGGTCAGGTTATTATCATAACCGCCCTTGAATGATCGAACCGAATAATCTGTTTCAGCCATGTTATGGGGAATTTAAATCCCTTTTTCATGGGAAAGGATTCTCTTTTTGGAACAATTTTCTGTCAGTAATATTCACCAATTATAAATATGGAATAGGGAGTAATTATGGAAGCTAAACAAATCGGTATGTATCTCATCATTGCAGGCGCGGTAATCCTCGCGCTCAAATTTATTAATGCTATTATCAGTTTCATCATGAGTGATTTCCTCTTAGGGCTGGGGACGATCCTTCTCCTGGCCGGTGCGGTGGTTCTGACCCTCAAATTCATAAATGAAAACAGAGACAGTGCCAAGGATGAACCGTTTCGGGGAATTAAAAAATGATCATCGCCACAACGGAGACTATCGCTGGTCACAGGGTTATTAAACATTTGGGTACTGTCATCGGCAATACAATCCGCGCCCGTCATGTGGGTAAAGATATTATGGCGGGACTGCGAACGATTGTAGGCGGTGAAATCAAGGAATACACTGGTATGATGGCCGAATCACGGGAGCAAGCCCTTTTGCGGATGGTAGAAAAAGCACAAGAATTAGGCGCTGACGCCGTGGTTGGTGTACGCTTCCAAACCTCTATGATTCTGTCGGGAACGGCGGAGTTACTGGTTTATGGTACGGCGGTAAAACTGGGTCGGAAATAAAGCATAGATTTTAACTTTGCGGAAGTTTCTGCCAGTGGGCGGACAAGTATCACTTCTGCAAAGTTTTAAATTAATATACTCACATGAAAAACGAATCTCAGTTGTGGTTTGCTCTCAGAGTCAGGTGAAATAAATTT